>JAGHVG010000017.1 GCA_018064405.1 Candidatus Enterousia scatequi
TCACCAAAAACATTGCCATGAAATATTATGGCACACAGGCAAATCATCAAAAATCTTGCTGATTTTTGCAGTATCAAAATAAGCCTTCCTTTTTATTCAAGATACAGTGTAAAAAAACTTATACTCTGGGTCAAGAATATTTTTATTTTTTCGTATAAAAAAACCACCCTGTCGGATGGTTTTTTATTTTTTTCTCGCAATTAAACACGACGAACTTTCTTTGGACGGCACCCGTTGTGTGGAATACGTGTCGTGTCTGTAATAGATTGAACAACCAATCCTGCGTTTGCTAATCCACGAACAGCAGATTCACGCCCCTGACCAATACCGCGCATCAAAACATCAACTGTTTTCATACCCATTTCAGCAACTTTTTTACCAACTGCATCTGCAACAACTGTTGCGGCGTATGGTGTTGATTTTTTTGCACCCTTAAAATTATTAGCCCCTGCGGTTGCCCATGTCAAAACTGCACCGCTTTGGTCTGTGATTGTAATACGTGTATTATTGTTTGTAGCAACAACATGAGCAATCCCATGTGATACTTTTTTAACTACTTTCTTTTTTGATTTTGTAACTGCCATTTGTGTTTTCCTTATTTAGATGTCTTCAATTAACTATCGTGTTAATCTCTACCTGATTATTATTATTTACCCTTGGTTGCAGAACCCGCAACAACAACACGTTTACCCTTACGCGTACGTGCATTTGTTTGGGTGCGTTGACCACGAACCGGCAAACGGTTACGATGGCGCAAACCACGGTATGTTTTTAAGTCTTGCAGACGTTTGATATTCATTGCAACTTCGCGACGAACATCACCTTCTACTTTAAAGTTTTGCTCAATATAATTTGAAATTTTGATAACATCTTCATCAGTCAAATCTTTTGCGCGCAATCCATCTTTCAACTTTAACGCAGCACAAATTTGTGCAGCGCGTGCTGGGCCAATGCCATGGATATAACGCAACGCAACTTCGATGCGTTTTTCTGTTGGGATGTTAACACCTGCTATACGTGCCATTTTTACTTATCCTTTTTAGTTCTTGTTTTCAACTCGCCCGAATTAACGGAAACGACTCTTCTTTTGGGTGTTGCCAACAACACTACTGTATTGTTTAGCAACCAAATACGATTGAACCTGATTCACCGTATCCAAAATTACACCTGCCACAATCAGGACACTGGTTCCACCAATGGCCAGTGGCATTCCCATATGTGTATTCAATATAATTGGCAATACACATACAACAATCAAATACAAAACACCAATCGCGGTTGTGCGTGATACAACACCATCCAAATAGTGTATTGTCTGTTCACCGGGACGAACACCCGGAATATATCCACCCATGTTTTTCAGGTTGTTTCCAGTTTCTTCGGAATTAAACATAACCGATGTTTGGAAATACGCAAAGAACGCAATCAACAAAGTGAACATGATAATATAAGACCATGCACCATATGTAAAGAAACCCAAAATCTGTTGCACAATCAATTTATCACTTTGGACAAAGCGTTGAACAAATGCCGGCAACATCATAATACTGGATGCGAACACCGGTCCCATAACGCCAGACATATTAATTTTAATCGGCAAATAAGATGCGTTTGTGTTTGCAACACCGTTTGCCATAACCTGGCGCGGATATAAAATCTGGATACGACGTTGTGCCTGTTCAAAGAACGCAATCAACGCAACAATACCAACAACAAATCCGACAACCAACGCAATCATCGCAGGTGACATTTGTCCCACAGACCCCAGCGAGAATACCTTACCTACCCCGGATGGAATTTGTGCAACGAT
>JAGHVG010000020.1 GCA_018064405.1 Candidatus Enterousia scatequi
GGGATGAAATTGAAACGCAAATGTTTTTATTTCAAAAAGGCGACACCAAAATGGGTTTGCGCTATGACGGCACAGTGGGTCTGTCGCGCTATGTTGCAGGGCACCTAAATGATTTAGCTTTTCCGTTTCGCGCATACCAATTTGCACGTAATTACCGTGGTGAACGCCCACAGCGCGGTCGTTATCGCGAATTCTATCAAATGGACGTTGATATTTTAGGAATAGGGGAATTGTCAACAAATTACGATGCTGAAATCGTTGCAACACTATCTAAAATGTATGAATCCATATCGGATATTGTTGGCGGGGTAAAAATAAAAATAGGAAACCGTAAATTCTGGAATGCAATGTTTGAATATCTGGAATTAAACGAACAACAATGCCGTGACGCATTTATTCTGATAGACAAGAAAGATAAATTGAAAGATTTTGAAAACGCATTATGCGATATAATCGGCCAACAAAAAACAGCCGAATTAAACAAAGTATTTTCAGATGGTTATCGTTCGTTTTTAAACAAATCTAAAAACTTGCAAAACGCCATATCTGAAATTGACAGTTTTATGGAATTATTAAAGACAATGGACATAAAAAACGCAGAAATAGACATGTCTATAATGCGCGGTCATGCATATTATACCGGAATTGTGTTTGAATTTTTCTCAACAAAGTATCCGGATTTACCTGCAATCGGCGGCGGCGGCAGATACGAAAACCTGGCATCTAAATTTTCCAAAACAAAAATTGTTGGTGTTGGCGCATCCGTTGGTATATCGCGCCTGATGGTCGCCCTGATGGAAAACAACTTGCTGGATTTATCAAAATTTGAAACAAATATTGATGCCGTTGTACTAGTTATGGGGAATAACAATGTTCCATACGCGATGAACACTGCAAAAAAACTACGCGACAGAAACATAACCACCGTTGCATATTTAGACACGGATAAAAAATTCAAAAACCAAATTGAATACGCCGACAAAATTTCGGCTAAATTCAGCATAATAATTGGCGACAATGAAGTAAAAAATAAGGTTGTCGCCGTAAAAAATATGTCTGACGGGAACCAACAAACATTATCTGTATCAGATGCCATCAAACTAATAAAGGGCGCATAAAAATGATAATAGAATCTAAGTTGCACGACATTCAATCACGCGCTACATTAATAGAATCACAAATGAATTCTGGCGAAATGTCTGGCGACGAATTAACAAAACTATCCAAGGAATATTCTAGGTTATCCGAAATACTACCCTTAATAAACCAGTATTTTCAAACAAAATCTGGCATTGATGACGCGACTGAAATGCAACACGACCCAGAATTAAAGGATATTGCATCAGAACAATTAATTGAACTGAAGGCAAAATTACCAGACATAGAACAACAATTACAGATTGCATTGTTGCCCCGCGATGACGCAGATGACAACAGTGTTATTATGGAAATTCGTGCTGGCGTTGGTGGTGAAGAATCTGCATTATTTGCAGGCGACCTGTTCAACCAATACAAATCATACGCACTGCGACATGGATGGAAAATTGAAATAATTGAAGAAAATCCGACATCGCTACACGGATACAAGGAAGTAATATTTAAAATAGATGGTGTCGGCGCATACGCACGTATGAAATTCGAATCCGGGATTCATCGTGTTCAACGCGTTCCTGAAACCGAAGCCGCTGGTCGTATTCACACCAGCGCCGCATCGGTTGCCGTTATGCCAGAGGCAAAAGATATAGACGTTGTGATTGATGAAAAAGACATCAGAATTGATATTTATCGTTCATCTGGGGCAGGCGGCCAGCACGTTAATAAAACTGATTCCGCTATACGTATTACCCATTTCCCCAGCGGCATTGTCGTAACGTGTCAAAATGAACGCAGCCAAATACAAAATAAAATGACCGCCATGTCTGTATTACGGTCCAGATTATACGAAAAACAACGTGTGGAACAAATGAATGCCAGCAACAGCAAGCGTAAATCAATGGTCGGATCTGGCGATCGCAGTGAAAAAATCAGAACATATAATTTTCCAGAACAACGCGTAACCGACCACCGCATAAAACTGACTTTGTATAAATTAGATGACATTTTAGCAGGCGGTGAAGGTCTGGACGAAATGATTGATGCATTAATTGCGGCCGATCAACTGGACCAGTTGGCAAATATGGAATAAAAAAAACCAATTAAAAAAACCGCCGTTTTGGCGGTTTTTAATTTTAAAACACATACTTTATACTTGCACCACCTTGCCAACCAGTATACGCACCGTCATAACGACCGATGTTGACAGACAAATCAAACGACTCTATATGTCTTTCAATGCTTATAGCATATTCAGTATGATTGCCATAATCCAAATTTTCAACCGCACGACCAGAAATATCCGTCACGCCACCATGATTTGACGACATAACATACTTAACCCCCGCCGTTCCATACCAATCGCCAATAATATTTTTAACAAAGCGCAACCCTGGTATTAAATTTAAAGAATTAAAATTCTGACTGGTTACATGATCGCCAGACAACGATGTATAATCATGTGCGCGTATCCATGTATATCCACCATATACAGATGGCTGAATATAAAATGTATTATCTACACGAATATCATACGCAAGATTTACCCCTGTACCAATCCAAATATTATTAAAATTATCGTCGCCTATTTTCATCTTTGACTTAGAAAACATTACCCCCGCATCCGCCAACGCATCAATACTGAAATCACCAATCCGAAAACCGTCAAAAACACCAACAAATCCGGCATTTTCAGACACATCTATTCCGGCACCCTTGACTTGATCACCGCCGACATATCCGCCAAACACACCAAAATTACCAAATCCTAAATCATCAGATGCACCCGCCATTATTATATTAGAACGTGTGTCAACCCTGCCCAATTTATCAAAATCTATATAACCATTTGCATAATTCCAATTCACCCACACATCATTCACTACGGCCGTATCACCACCATTACGTCCAAATACAGTACCATCGTCACCGTATTCACCATACGGCCGCATAGTTCCATAAACATCCGCACCATGTTGTACATCATCAACATCATGTTTTATGACAGATCTATTAAAATTTATACGCCCATCAAAACGATCTATCGCGCTTTGGGCAACCGTATTTTGAATATTAATTATATTCGCGCCAACTACACTGTTTGCATACAAATGCTGAACCGGCGCAACGCCAGCAAAAGCATTAGATACAGACAAAATCAGGGCAACACTAGGGCATAAAATGTATTTCATTTCTCTCTCTTTTGTTTTTTGTTATTTTTAATCACAACACACTTAGTATATCATATTTTGCAACATAAAAAAAGTTATTGTTTTTATACTTGCTTTTTTATTATTATATACCACATGGAATTACAACAAGAATTTGAGTCAAAAAAAACATCGTTAACCAAACCAATCGTATTAGTTGGTCTGATGGGTGCCGGAAAAACCAGCGTGGGCAGGGCACTTGCACGCAAATTAGGGATTCCGTTTATAGATTCTGATAAAGAGATTGAGGCCGCCGCTGGTTGCAGTGTTGTTGATATATTTTCTATGTATGGCGAAGAAGAATTCAGACGCGTTGAACGCCGCGTTATTGAAAGAATTTTGGACACTCCGCCAGCAATCAAAGTAATTTCTACAGGCGAGGGGGCCTTTATAACCCCCGCTGTCAGAAAAATGGTTTTATCGCGCGCAACATCAATCTGGCTAAAAGCAGACCTGGATTTATTGGTAAAACGCACAAATTCACGCAATACCCGTCCGCAATTATTAAACACCGATAGTCGCAAGATTTTGGCGCAACTAATTGACGAACGATATAAAACCTACGCAACAGCAGACATTACGGTTGAAACCCATGATGAAAGTTTGCGTAAAACACTGGACCATGTTATGGCCGCAATAACAAAACAAAAGGAAGTAAAAAATGGCAAACCTAATTAAAGAATTTAAATCATTTATATATAAGGGTAACGCGATAGATATGGCTGTCGGTATAATCGTAGGTAGCGTTATGACTGGATTAGTTAATTCATTGGTATCTGACGTATTGATGCCACCAATAGGGTTATTAATTGGTGGTGTGGATTTTTCTGGGCTGTTTATAATATTGGCGGGGGGCGAACCGGGCGCGCACTATGCAACGGTCGCTGCAGCAAACGCAGCAGGGGCAACAACAATGAACCTGGGGAATCTGTTAAATGCGTTTGTTAGTTTCCTAATTACTATGTTTGCAATATTCTTGTTTGTAAAGATTGTGAATAAAACCCGTGACAAAGCCGCGGTAACAACACGCACGTGCCCATATTGCCAATCAACAATCAGCATGTCCGCAACAAAATGCCCATACTGCTGCTCGGCACTAAAGGCAGAAACCGTCAAGGCAGCCGAAGAAAGCGATCTTAAAAGGGGTATCAAAAACCTGACCAAGGCAGCAAAGGGCACTATAAGCAAAATCACAGTAAAATCAAAGAAATAAACCCCGGTTATAACAACACACTATAGGAATCTATAATATTCGGATTCCTATTTTTATTTGTATTTTTGGGATAGGGTGCCACAACAACAATAGTGCAGGTACAAAAAAACAACCTAAGACAAAAAATTTAACCAAAACGATCTAATAAACCGCAAATTTAATCAAAAAAATTATCAATAAAATCCTATTTATGAAAATTCCCATAAAACAAAAATCGCCACAGCCCAGGAAATATAAAACACACAGCCGCACAACACCCGGGGCAGCAACACACAAAAGGCGCATAATGTATATTATGTATAGTTTAATTA
>JAGHVG010000003.1 GCA_018064405.1 Candidatus Enterousia scatequi
CACTTTTTTCCCCTGTGTCGCTCGCCATGCTCGCGTATCCTACGCTACGCTTCGGATTCATTGCGAGGGAGCAACGCGACCGTGGCAATCCAGTTATAATAATGTATAAAAACATATTCACTGGATTGCTTCGCTACGCTCGCAATGACAAGGGAGAGTAAGAAAGCAATAACGCGCAATGGCAAAGGAAAAATAACACGCAATCAAACACACATTTTTATTGTTGCGTTTTTATGCCAAATGTTCTAGATTTCCCTTGATATATAATTGGAAGTCCTGATGAAAAAAGAAGAAAAAATCGTTGAAAATATCAGTTCGCAACAATTGTCTGATGCAATATCCGAACGTTATTTGTCTTATGCGGTCAGTACGATTGTTTCGCGCGCCCTGCCCGATGTTCGTGATGGTCTGAAACCGGTGCACCGCCGTATTTTGTTTTCTATGCTGCGCCAAAAACTGTCGCCTGCCGCCGCATTTCGTAAATGCGCCACGGTTGTTGGGGATGTGTTGGGGCATTATCACCCACATGGTGATTCATCGGTTTATGATGCAATGGTGCGTCTGGCCCAGGATTTTTCTGTGCGTTATCCACTGATTGATGGTCAGGGTAATTTTGGTAATATTGATGGCGACCCCCAGGCAGCATACCGTTATACTGAATCAAAGATGACCCAGGCCGCAATGCTGATTATGGAAGGCATTGACGAAGACAGCGTTGATATGATGCCGAACTTTGACGGCACAACCGTTGAACCAACGGTTATGCCGGGGGCGTTTCCAAACCTGCTCGCAAATGGTGGGATGGGTATTGCGGTTGGTATGGCAACAAATATTCCAACCCATAATGTTTCTGAGGTTTGTGACGCGCTGAATCTGGTGGTGGACAGGCCCGATGCAACAACCGCCCAGATTATGAAGAAATTGATTGGACCCGATTTTCCAACCGGTGGTGTGTTAATTGATGATTTTGATACGATTGTAAAAAACTATGATACTGGTCGCGGCGCGTTTCGTATTCGCGCGCGTTGGGATGTTGAAGAATTGGAACGCGGTGCATCCCAGGTGGTGATTACAGAAATCCCATACGGCATTATTAAATCTAAATTAGTGGAACAAATTGGTGAAATGATAGATGCCAAGAAATTGCCACTGGTTGATGATATTGTTGATGAATCAACGACGGATATTCGTATCGTTATTACGCCCAAGAATCGCAATGTCCCAATTGATAAAATGATGGCGCATTTGTTTGCGATGACTGATCTGGAATTCAAATTCAATATGAATTTCAACGTGATTGATTCGCGTGGTGCGCCACGCGTAATGCCGATTGGTGATGTGCTGCGCGAATTTATCGCGCACCAGAAAAGCGTTCTGTGTCGTCGCACGAAATGGCGTCTGGGCAACATTGAACACCGATTGGAAATATTGGGCGGATTGCTGATTGTATATCTGAACCTAGATAGAGTGATAGAGATTATCCGCAACGAAGATGATGCCAAGGCTGTATTGATGGCGGAATTTAAATTAAGTGATGTTCAGGTTGAATCTATATTGAACACGCGCCTGCGTTCATTACGTAAATTAGAGGAAATGGAAATCAAACGCGAAGATGCAGCACTGCGTCAAGAACAGAAAGATTTACAGGCGTTACTCGCCAGCGCGGAAGCCCAAAACAATCAATTAAAGGCGTGGTTTAACGATATTAAAAAGACATACGATAAAAAAACCGCACTTGGTCGTCGTCGCACAACATGGGCGACACAAACCGAAGATATCGTTGTAAATCCAGATGATTTCATTGAAAAGGAACCGATAACGGTTGTAATGTCAAACATGGGTTGGATACGCGCAGCCAAGGGGCACCTAGATCTGAACAATCTGGATATGAAGTTCAAGGAAGGTGACGATTTGCAGACCGCGTTTCATGCAATGTCCACTGACAAGATTAATTTGTTTGGCGCGTCTGGGAAAATGTTTACGCTCGCGGCGAACGATTTGCCATCGGCACGTGGGTTCGGTGAATCGGTACGTATGATGGCGGATATCGGTGCCCAGGAAGATATTGTATCGGTGTTCGTATTGGATACATCGGCAAAGTATTTAGTGATATCGCGTCATGGAAACGGATTTATCGTTGCGGGTGAAAACTGTATTGCCCAAACAAAATCTGGGAAACAGGTTATGAATGTTGATGATAAAAAACCTGCGACAATGTGCATACCGGTGACGGGGGATACAATCGCAATATCGGGTTCAAATGATAAATTGCTGATATTCAAAACGGCTGAGATTCCTGAAATGTCACGTGGCAAGGGTGTGATTTTACAAAAATACAATGCGGAACGCACATACGTTTTGGATGCAATGTTCTTTGATATGGCTGACGGGTTTGGTTGGACAACTGGGCGTGGCACAACCAAATTAGACGATATTACGCCATGGGTTGCAAAACGCGCATCCCAGGGTCACACAATTCCGGTTGGATTCCCCCGCAGTGGAAAGTTTAACAAGTAAAACAAATCGCCCGTGTGGGCGGTTTGTTTTTATTTTCTATTACGCTTTTTTGTTTCAGTATCACCAAAACCTAAATCAAATTCGCCATCCATAATATCCTGAAGAAACTTTTTGAACTTTGGGTGACGTTTGGCATAGTTTTTAACACCTGCGATTGCTGCACCGGTAATATAACGTTCAATATCTTCACGTGATACGTTACGTGTAATACTTTCACGAACGTGTCCAACAACATCCATTATTGCACCACGTGCACGATTTAGAAAACGATGTCTGCGCGCGTTTATAATCGCAGCAACCCACATCCATATCAAAAACGCCAGCACAGGTATTATCACCGCAGCAATAAAATACCGCATCCAATCCTGGCATGCCGCAACACCCAACAATGGGTTGCACATACGTTCACAATGCAATATTACAACAACGATTATTTCGTATAAGGCAAAAATCGTAAAACCTATCTTGGTACGTAAAAACATTTTGTTCCTCCATTTCTATACATGGACAGTATAACACGGAATATGCCTATATACACCAAGAACAAAAACCTATTCACGCCAAGTGACCGATTCAAACATAGAATCTATTGTTTTACGCAAATCACAATCTGTAAAAAACTGTGATCGCGCCGCATCAGATGTTTTATTTTCATCAGATTCAAAATGCGGTATATATTTTTGTATTGCTATTTTATGCACACCACGTGATGCACAATCGTTCGCAATATCCAATAAATCTTGTTTTGTAATAAAATGCGGATCGCATGTGATACGAACCTCTAAATCCTTGCCGGTTTTTAGCCACACATCCAATGATTTTGACATTAAATCATACGCAGTACCATTACCGACCAATGATTCATACTTGTCACGCGGTGCCTTGTAATCAAGGCCAATCCAATCAACATAATCAGAAACATCAGCAAGTAAGTTTGGGTAAAAACCGTTCGTATGCAATCCTATTTTAAACCCCAATTCGCGCACACGTTTTATATAATCAATTGTGGCTGCCCCCTGCATCAATGCTTCGCCCCCAGAAAAAACAACCGCTTCTAATTTGCCGACACGATCGCGCAGCCAATTAAATACTTTGTCGGCATCATATTCTCCTTCCCCAGGCGTAATCAAATGTTGATTAGAACAATACGCACAACGAATTGGGCAACCACGCAAAAACAAAACACAAGATAACTTACCCGGATAGTCAATCGTTGTAAACGAAACCAATCCACCAATTTGAATGTCTGGCATAGTAAATTTAAGCAACCTTTTTCAATAAATCAGTGTGACGTTGACCAGCGGTTAAACTGTTCGCTTCGGTAAAAGTTTTACGTTCGCAGAATTCAGAATACTTACCGATATTAAAGTTAGATACAGGTCTGATAAATCCCATTGAACGCGAAAATACTTCACATTTTGTTCTGTTACAATCACAGGTTGCCATTTTTACTCTCCTTTTTTCTCTTTGTTTTTATTTTTTTATTGTTCGTTGTGGTTTGCCGCATTTTCTGCATCACATTTTGGACAGTATTCAAACCGCCCCGCCAAATATCCATGCTTTGGACAAATGGAAAATGTCGGTGTCAGTGTCATATATGGAATCTTGTAGTTTTCAAATATAGTTCTGACAATTTTTTCTGCAGCTTCACCAGAAGATACAGGTTCACCCATATACAAATGCAACATTGTGCCACCAGTATACTTACGTTGTAATTCTTCCTGGTGTTCCAATGCAACAAACGGATCATCAGTATAATTTACAGGTAATTGCGTTGAATTTGTATAGTATGGCGCATCGGGCGTTCCAGCCGTTATAATATCAGGGAAATTTTTAACGTCTGTTTTCGCAAAACGATACGAACATCCTTCGGCTGGGGTTGCTTCCAAATTATACAGATTTCCTGTTTCTTCCTGGAAATTTGCCAAATGTTCACGGATAAAGTCCATCACATCCAATACCAATTTTTTACCAAATGGGGTTGCAATATTGTCACGCCCATTTGTAAAATTCAAAACCATTTCGTTTGCACCGTTAACACCAATCGTTGAAAAATGGTGATTCCAGTTTCCTAGATACCGACGTGTAAACGGATACAGACCACGTTCCATATTTTTGGATATAATTTTACGTTTGATTTCCAGCGCATCACGACCCAACGTTATCAAACGTTCCAATTCACGGAACAGACCGTCACGATTGCCTTTGTATAAATATCCCAGACGTGCCAAATTAATTGTAACCACACCAATAGAACCCGTTTTTTCAGCAGATCCGAACAAACCACCCCCACGTTTTAACAATTCACGCACATCCAAGCGCAATCTGCAACACATAGAACGCACATCAGTCGGATTCAAATCAGAATTCAAAAAGTTCTGGAAATTTGGAATTCCATACTTTGCCGCCAAATCAAACAATGGTTTTACATTTGGATGATTCCAAGGAAAATCGTCAGTTATATTATATGTTGGGATTGGAAATGTAAATGGACGACCCTGGGCATCACCTTCGGTCATAACCTCTATGAATGCTTTATTAATAGTGTCCATTTCATTTTGCAAATCACCATACGTAAAATCAACATGCTTTTTACCAACAAAAGGATGCTGATCACGTAAATCCTTTGGACAGGTCCAATCAAATGTGAAATTAATAAACGGTGTCTGGGTTCCCCAACGGCATGGAACCGCACAATTAAACACCAACGTCTGCATAGCGTTTTTAACATCTGCGTAAGACAAATTATCAATACGCACATATGGTGCTAAATATGTATCAACCGAAGAAAATGCCTGAGCACCAGCAAATTCATTTTGCAATGTCCCTAAAAAGTTAACCATATGCGAAATGGCAGTTGCCATATGTCTGGCCGGTTCACATTGTAAATACCCAGGAACACCGTTAAAACCCTCATACAACAATTCACGCAACGACCAACCCGCACAATAACCCGTTAACCACCCTAAATCATGAACATGAATGGCGGCAGATTTATGCGCGTCTGCGATTTCACGTGGGTATAAACTAAGCCAATATTCTGCGGTTACACGTTCACTGGTCCGTAAAATCAAACCACCAATAGAATAACCAATATTTGCGTTTTCCTTAACGCGCCAATTTGAACCACCGACATAACCTTCTATGACTTCAACTGCATCAACAGATGCATCACGAATTTCACTGCGTTTTTGACGATATATAATATAACTCTCTGCCGTCTTGTATGCGTGGGCATCCATCAGCGATTGAACAACAATGTCTTGAATTTGTTCAACAGTTGGAACCGTATCCACAAACAAAGCATCCAATTTATTCAAAACGTTCTGCGTAATTTTAACAACCGTTTCAAACGGAATTTCCTGTGTCACAGCAACCGCGCTGGAAATTGCAGCAAAAATCTTGCTTGCATCAAAGGGCACAACATCCCCAGAACGTTTTTGAACGTTCGCAATGTGACATTTTAATTGTGGTGTCTGTTTTTCATCCATTGTCATACATTCCTATTTTTTGTCAAAAACACAACATATAGTGTCTTTTTAATTTCTTTGGACACAATATATAGTATACACAAAAACAGAACAACCCTTAAAAATTATTTTTTTTTAATTTTTTTATTGATTTTTTTTTGTGCCAGATTTCTGTGCTGTTGCCGCATCCGAATCGCAATCAAGTTTGATACTATTTTTTATTTTGTATAAAAAAGAGAGTTTTTTAATACCAAAGCGATTCGTAAAAACACAAAATATTGACATTATATTCGCAGCACAAACTATATGTTGACAAAATTTGCTACAAACTTGACAAAATAGTTTTTGTATATATATTATATTCTAAACATATGTAGGTATATAAAAATGAACGAAATAGAAATGATAGATAAAAGAATCGCCATGCTGAAACAACAGAGTTTGGTATATCAACAAAAGCTGATGGCTGTTAACGAATCTGGCGAGTCCAAATCACAAATCACAGAACTTGAAAAAAATATTACATCTATACAGAACACAATCTGTTTATTTATGCGCAAAAAAAACCAACTGATTAGCGCAATGAATATACGCTAAAAAATATGTAAAAAGTGCTTGCATTTAATACACAATCGGTATACTATATGCAGTGCTTTACGGGGTTGTAGCTCAGCTGGTTTAGAGCGTCTGCCTGTCACGCAGAAGGTCGAGGGTTCGAGCCCCTTCAATCCCGCCAGGAATTTAAAACCGGACTTTTTGCCGGTTTTTTGTTTGGTTTGATACCTTGAAAAATAAAAGAAAAAGAACTACACTTAAAAAAGCGTAAAACAAATAATGATTTTTGAAACATAACAAACAAAAGGTAGATAAATGCACTTAACAACATCACAAAAGATGTACGATAATTTGGCGGCAGGATATAGAACTTATTCTCAATCTCGGCTATTGTATTTAAATACCGTTGATTCTGTGGTTAAACAATATTTGACATCAAAATCTTCAATTATAGATTTCGGCTCTGGGGACGGGGTTCGTATTCATAATATTGCCAAAAACATTACAACCAAATTATGTTTGGTTGAAAATTCGGATAATATGCTGGCTAGAATAAAAGGGTTATATCCACACGCATTGGTATTAAGTCAAAGTTTTTCTGACACAAATTTTTATACAGATAATAAATATGATATTGCAACTTGTTTATGGAATGTGTTGGGACATTTAGGCAATGAACAACAGATATTAACAGGTCTGAAAAACATAAAAAAGTCTGTCTGCCAAAATGGTATTGTGATTTTGGATGTTAATAATCGTCATAACATCTCACAGTATAAAAAGAAAGCAGTTAGAAATATTATAAAGGATTTGTTTACATATAAATTTGGAAATGGCGATATAAAATTTAATATTTCAATGAACGGTCAAAATATACCATCATACGTTCATATATTTAATAAATATGAAATTGAAAAACTGATTAAAGCAGCTGGGTTTGTTATTAAATCTAAATTTTATATAAATTATGCAAATGGTAACATTGAAAAATCACCATTATTCGGTCAACTATGTTACATCTTGACCGTTAAAAAACAAGATATAAGATAAAACACATTAATAATACCGCCCATACGGGCGTTTTTTTATTTAGTGTGCGTTGTAAAAGGATCCAGCAAGATGTTCCGGTACAAATTCTTACGAATTGTATTTAATGGAACTACACCTCCATCTGACTTTTGCCACCGCGTAGCAATCTTATGACCTGAATTTTCACCAAGGGAAACCATACCCGCATTATCAAATGCAACAAGAACATTACCATCACCTACGAATTTATATTGTGGCAAATCTACCTTTAGTGCATCTGATAAATCAGAAGCACGACCATGACTAAATAATGTCCCGTAGCTAGAATACAATACAATTTTATTGTTTATTATTTTTATTGGTTGTCCTTGTGATGTAAACGCATCAATATACCCCACATGCGCAGACCGAAGAACTTTATTTAATTCTTTATTAAAATTATCAGTATAATCTATATCTGTATTTAACGAAGAAACATGTATACAAACATGTGAATTTAACAGCCCCATAATTATACGAATGTTATTCTGAATACAATTTGAATGAAACCTATCCACAGACAAAGATATTTGCAATTTTGGTGCATTTAGTCGTCCACCATCAGAAAGCGCATCCCCAGGATATTTTGCCAAAATATTATGCAAATCGTTAAATATCTCCCCCCCCCAATTTGTATTTGCCCACCCTGCATTTGTTTTAATATCTGTACTTAAACCATTATCCAAAGAAAAAGTTAGCAATCGTGACACATATTTTTCATAACCAAATTTATATGACGAAAATACCTCGCCCCCAGTAAAAATAACATCTCGTGAAAAACTAGGTTGTTGAATTGCCTGGGATATGTAGTCACATATAATATCTGCATTAATATACCGTCTTTCACGATGCGGTCCTGCATTTTCACAACAATGTCCACATTTATAATAGCAATAATGCGTAGTTTTAAAAATCAAAGCATACGGCAAACATCTATACAGTTTACCTGCATTAAAAAGGGTTTGAATATACTCTTTATCTATCATAATAAACAATACTACACAAAATATAATTTTTGTCAACACAAAAACATAAAGCAAGTGTCAGGCATAATAACGCTTTATGATGGTATTACAAAAAAAACACCATCGCACGATGGTGTTTGGATATTTCAAGAACACATATTATTCTTTAACAATTTCATTAACAGTGACTTTGAATACAACGTCCTGACCCGCCAATGCAGGAACATAGTCCGCAGGGAATGTGACGTTGATTTCACGTGTTTCGCCGGCCTTGGCACCAACCAACTGTTCTTCAAACCCAGGAACAAATTGGCCAGAACCCAATTTCAATGCGAAACCAGTTGCGGTACCACCTTCAAATTGAACACCGTTTTTATCAAACCCAGCGAAATCAATAATAACTGTATCGCCGTTCTTGGCACCATTATTACCGCACGCAGCCAGCATAACAGTCCCACATACACCCAATATTGTTGCAAATTTTTTCATTTTTCATCCTTTTTTTATTAACCGATTTGTTATAGGTCTAAGATAAATCTAATACAAAAGCAACCAATCGGTCAATAACAAAATTCAGGGTATTTATAAAATTTAATTGTTATAAACGCAACGGAACCCATATTCACGCATGGTTGCACCTTCGGCCTCTATTCTATAATCAAAATAGGGGGTTGGGCGCATTGCCTCAAACGATGGGTTATCATAAACAATCACTATGCTATCCGCGTTACGACCACAAACACGTTTCATTTCAAAATCAGCCACCCGCGATAATATTGTCCGGCTATCGCCGTCAATATCCATACCATCCGCATTCTGAACCATACGCAGGCGCATTTCACGCACGTCAGTATTCCCCAGCAATATTTCAACACGGACCATTGTTCCCTTGTATTCCTGCCAACGTGTTTCCTTGCGCGAAGTATTCCATTTTTGCTGGGTTGCCTGTTTATCAGCATCAGTTTTTGGTTTATACGAATCGACATTTGCATACTGATTATCAGATTGCATAAATGTAGATGTGCGTTCATTATACAGCGGCGCATTAGCACCACCGTTCGCAAAATCATCCTGGTTATATGCAGTCCCACCGCATGCAGCCAACGATAAAATAGACAATACAGATAGCAAAAATTTTGTTTTCATATTTTTCTCTCTTTCATTCTTTTATTCAATTTTATCAAACAAACTGTTTTGATTCAAGCGTTGATTTATGATAAAATAACATGCATGGCGAATGTAGTTCTTGATTCTTTGTTGAAACCGTTGGCGGAATTTTACAAGCCGTCATTTGTAGAGGAAATCGCAATAAATCATGCGGGCGAAGTATGGATGCGCCTGCATGGTGCACGTGTTCCATGGGTTTCGTATCGGGCAGAACAATTAAGTAAACAATATTTGGTTGATTTAATTCATACCGTTGCAAATATTTATGAATTACCATTTGATCCAACGCATGGGATTCCGGTTGTGTATGCGACGTTGCCTGGGAACCACCGATTTTCAGCAATCGCCGGTCCAAACGTTCAATATGATGAAGATGATGTGACGGGTGGTGTCGCGTTAAATATTCGTGGTGGAAATGCTCCACAGACAGATTTCAAAAATTACCATCTGGAAAAAGGTAAAAAATTATTAAAGGTTAAAACACGCAAATCAGAACGCCCCGATGATCCATACGAACGATTGATGTCCGCCATTAATGATGGCAGTCCGATTTTGATAAGCGGTGCAACCGCAACCGGTAAAACAACATTTTTGAATCATATGCTGACACTGATTGATCAAAACAGTCGTGTTATTACGGTTGAAGACGCACGTGAAATTCATGTTCCACAAGCGAACCGGGTTCACTTTGTCCTGTCCCGCACAGAACAGAGTAATAATTTTAATTATGCGCGCCTGCTGGATTTGGTTGTGCGTATGACGCCCGATGTAATAATCGGCGGTGAAATTTCAACCGACAATGCATCGGTGCTGTGGGAAATGTTGGGAACGGGGCACGACCATTTTTATACAACAATTCATGCCGAAAGTGCTGAGGCAGCATACGCTGCATTTGCCGACCGCATTTTACATACGCAACCGGCATATGATCGCACAGATTTAATTGCAGAGATGAAAAAGAAAATTCGTGTTGTGCAACTCGCCCGCGATGGGTCCCTGCGTGCCGTGACAGAGGTTGTATAAATAAGGGCTATTTTTCACAAAAACTTTTTCTATTACTCACCCCTCGCAATGAATCCGAAGCATAGCGCAGGATACGCAAGCGAAGCGCGCGACACAGGGGAAACACGGGCATTTGTTACAACAAAAAAAACACCGCCCGATTGGGCGGTGGTGAACGAAAGAATTGCTCCGTCGCGACGGGTTCATCAATTGCCAAAGGACGAAAACACGGCAGAACGAAAAGACGAAACAGCCTGAACGCGGTTACCGCAGCCATCCGCACAAGAGCCAGCGCAATTGGAAGACGACGCGTGCCCGTGGTCGAGCACCCAACGCGACACAGCCGGACTTTGCATATTACACCAACAATATATACAATCTGCACCATCTGCATCCTTGCCCGATAATCCCTTGGACGCATCTATAAATGTATTACTATATTCGCCCGTCCCATATGGGGAATATCCACTCGTTCTGCCTAAACCTTCGGCTTCGGATAAACATGTTGCCTCACCCGTGACCACACCCCATGAAAATGTTGCACCCCATGTCCCGTTTTCTGTTAAGCCATAGGTACTTGGAACTACTTTTGGACCGCTGTTTGTACTTTCGCTTCCAGTTGGATTTATATAACCGTATACACTACCATTCGTGGAACTGTTTATACAACTTTCCATTCCAAAATCATATTGACCCGATGGACAGGTCAGGGAATATTTTTGAAACTCTAACCTGAAACCACCCGTGGTTCCATCCCATACCACATCATATTTACCATTCGTTGGTGCATGGGGTAATGTATCCTGTTTGTTGTTTAATGCCGTCGTCAGGGCATTTTGCGTCATACCGCCATCAACACCCGTCCCGGTGTTATTGTATAACTTTATTATCCCAGGTTTCGTACTGGTCCCTGTTTCATACGGTGTTGTGTTGGTCGTGCTTATTACATCATCTATGATTATTACCCCAGAACCCGCGGTTAATAATCCCTGTTTCCCATTTGCACCATTATCAACATAGTCCGTTGACGCAATATCACCATACGCAGCACCACATACTGTCATTATTGTAGTAATTATACATGTCTTTTTCATATTTTATTCCCCCCGTTTTTCAAATATAAATTGTTGATTTTTGCCATCCCATACCAATGTGTATTGGTCATCATCGTTTGGTCCCGTCGGTAACGCATCTTGCTTTGTCCCCAATGCCGTCGTTATTGCATTTTGGGTTATCGTGCCATCTGTATTTGTGCCGGTATTGTTATACAGCTTTGTTATTCCAGATGTATCCACATTACCAGTGCCGTATGTTATATATTTTGCGTATACAAATTGACCACTGGTACCGTCCCACGTTAAACCATATTTTTCACCGTCGTTTGGTCCCGTCGGTAACGCATCTTGCTTTGTCCCCAATGCCGTCGTTATTGCATTTTGGGTTATCGTGCCATCTGTATTTGTGCCGGTCGTATCGTATAATTTTGTTACCCCAGATGTGTCCGCAGTGCCCGTTTCATATTCCGCAACCGCAACATCCGCACTGATGGTGCCATCAGGTGCAATCGTTATGCCATCGCCCGCGGTTAATTTATTCTGTTTGGTTGATAAAACATCATCCACATATGTCGTTGATGCAATATCACCGTATGATATATTACATATTGTTATTAAACCTAATATTATAAATATTCGTATCATTTCCTTTCGCACTCCCCCGATTTAATCTTGGTGGTGGCGTATCAATGCGCTAAATACACCACCAAAAAAACCACCGAATTTGCTTGGTGGTTCAGGAGGTTCATAACAATCATCTGAATTGTGTGCCTTATTCAATATATTCGGCAACCCTCCTGAACCAAACATCAGGAGATTTATCGTCAGATATTAAAAAAAGACGCAATGCGCCCGTTCTTATACCGTTTCTGACGCAGATGACCGGGTTATGACACCCCACCACGATAATTCATCGTGGCAAGAATATTTTACAATATCGTACCAATATAAGTAAAGAAAATTTTTACATAAAATTAATCGGACCGACATCAATCTTTACGCGTATGTTTGTCGGTGTCTTGACAGACGAAATCCATTTCTTAACAACCGTCTGCAAATCAGAGCGGACATCCCCCATCACCAAGAATCGCATACGATACCAATTACGAACCTGATATATCTGCGCCGCAATCGGTCCCATAATTTTTGCATTTGTTAATTTTGGTGCCGCCGCCCCCAGCGCAGATGCGTATTGTTTTAATGGTTGTTCCCGCTGTCCCTCAATAATAACCGCAATCAGATTTCCGAACGGGGGCATTTTTGCCGCCGCACGCGATGCCATGTCGGACGCAAAAAATTCATCACGATTGCCCGCACATATCGCATTTATTACCGGGTTATCCGGTTGATATGTTTGCAATAACACACGCCCAGGCGCATTTCCACGACCCGCGCGACCTGCAACCTGAAACAGTTGTTGAAATGTGTGTTCGGGCGCACGAAAATCAGTTCCATATAAACCCATATCTGCATCAACAACACCAACCAATGTCAGATTTGGGAAATGATGACCCTTGGCCAGAATCTGTGTGCCGATAATAATATCAATTTCGCCAGATTCCATTTTTGCAACCAGTCGTTCCAATGTCTGGCGCGTCATGATTGTATCACTGGATACTAATGCCGTTCGCGCGGATGGAAAACGTGCAGCAATTTCCGCATCTATACGTTCCAGCCCTGCCCCACGCATTGATACATCATCACCACAATCTGGACATTTTTTCGGTAATTCCATTGTGCGACCACACATGTGGCATAATAATTTTCCAATTCGTTTGTGATACGTCATACCAACCGAACAATCGGGGCACTGTGCCACCCAACCACATTTGCGGCACTGAACAATTGGTGCATAACCACGCCGATTGATAAACAACATAACCTGGTGTCCCGCTGACAGCGTTTCATCAATCGCATGACATAGCGGTTCAGACAAATTACCCGCACACGTTTCATCCCTCACTGTATAGCTTGTTGGGCGATTTTCACGCATATCAATTGTTTCAATCTGTGGTAATTGCGCACCACCAAAACGCGACGTTAATTTTAATTGTTTATATTTTCCCAATTTAACATTTTGCAGTGTTTCTTCGGATGGGGTTGCAGATGCCAACACTATTGGAAAACGCGCCATTTTTGCACGCAGAACCGCCATATCACGTGCATGATAATTCCCCATATCTTCCTGTTTATATGATGTATCATGTTCTTCATCAACAACAATCAGACCCAAATTCTGCCATGGCAAAAACAGGGCACTGCGCGTGCCAACAACAATTCTGATTTTACCGTCCGCAACGCCACGCCATATTTCACGTCGACGTGCAGATGTTAAATTACTATGCCATACAACAGGTGCCGCACCAAAACGTGATGTAAAACGATTCATAAATTGTGCTGTCAACGCAATTTCCGGCATCATCAATAATACTGATTTGCCATTATTATATGCGCGCAACACAGAATCAAAATAAACCTGGGTCTTGCCAGATCCGGTTATACCGTCCAATAAATATACCGAAAAACCACCTGCATCAATTCCGCGCCCTATTTCATCCGCCGCAGATTGCTGCTCCGTATTCAATGTGACATTTCCCATATCATGATAATCAAAAATCAATTCTGTTTTGGCACGCACAGACGTAGCAACCAACGTTCCGTTTTTTATCAGGCCATTAATAACAGCCAATGTGGCATGTGTTATATTCCTGATATCCGAAACAGACATCGCATCGTTATCATTTGATGCAAATGCATCCGCAATAATCTGACGTGCATCGGTCATACGGACCGCGTTATCAAAGTTAAATGTATATAATTGTTCCTGTTTAGGCGGTAAAAACGCATCCGGCACATTTATAATCAAACGCAGCACCGCCCCAGGTGCCATCAATGTCCATTCAGACATTTTCTGAATCCACAACAAATCATCAACCGATAAACCAGACGGAAAAATTTCAGAAACGTTTTTTATTTTTGACGCGTCAAGTCCACTGTCCCCAATGCCATAAATTACACCTATATATTTACGGTTCATTACCGTTACCGCAACAAATTGTCCAAGCCCCGCATCACCAGTCAGACGATAATCATAACCTGTATTTATGACATTGGGTATTAAAACTTTAACAACTGTTCCGGCATTAAACATAACAGTAAAATAGCCGTTTTGTTTTATTTTTGCAACAATATATCTATATCTGCGTCGGTCGGCACATGATTGATAATAACATCGGCGTCATACTGTGTTCTGAACCATGTTCGTTGGCGTTTTGCGTATTGATTCGTTTTTGTAATCCAATTTTCAATACATTTTTCGTAACTTATTTTACCATTAATATAATCAACCAACTGGGTCGCACCAATTGCACGTGACGCATCAAAATCGTTGGCAATTATATCTTCTGCCTCGCCCATGGCACCCGATGCAACCATTTCAGGAACGCGCGTTGCGATACGTTCACGCAAAACATCAGCATCAGGATTTATCAGCACCCGCACCGCATCCGGCGCAATCGCACCGATACGACGTTTTTTCTGAAATTCAGTAATGTGGTGACCGGTTTCCAAAAACACCTCTAACGCACGGGATATTCGCTGGGGATCCGTTGCATTAAAATCATCAGGCAACATTTTACGTGCACTATCCACATCAAACATTACCAATTCACGTGCTAAATTCCTGTTATCATCGCTAATATCCGGCATTGGTGACATACCGTTGATGATGGCGTTTATGTAATATCCCGTTCCACCAACAAAAATTGGAACCTTATTTTGCGACAACGCATCATCATACGCCTGCCCTGCCAGCGACAAATATTCAGACACACTGATTTGACTATCCAAATCCATGATGGAAAATAACCTGTATGGAACACCATCTATATCATCCGAAATATCACGACCTGCAAAAGGACTGGCTGATATGTTTTCTATACCGCGATAAATCTGGACACTATCACAATTTATAATAACCCCACCAATACGCATTGCCAGCGCATGCGCAAACCCAGATTTTCCAGATGCTGTCGGTCCAGTAATAATAAATGATGTTTGTACCATGTCATATATTATACATTTTGTATTTTATAACTGCAAGAAACCAAAGTAAAAAAATCCGATTGTCTATTATACAAAATAAATGATAAAATTGATGCATAAGGAATAAATGAAAGGATGACAATATGAACAAAATTAGAGTTGCTATTAACGGGTTTGGACGTATCGGACGTATGGTTTTGCGTGCTGCATTGGAATCAAAACGCGATGACATTGAATTTGTTGCAATAAATGATTTGGCACCAATTGAACAAAACGCATATCTGTTGCAATACGATTCTGTGCATAGAACAATGCCACTGGATGTTAAAACAGATGGCGATTATATAATTGCAGGTAATCAAAAAATCAAATGTATTTCTGAACGCGATCCAAACAATTTGCCATGGGGAAAAATGGATATAGATATCGTCATGGAATGCACAGGTCTGTTCACCGCTGCGGACAAGGCACGTGTACACCTGGAACGCGGTGCAAAACGCGTGTTGGTATCTGCACCATCCGCAGGGGCAGATGCAACAATCGTTTATGGTGTTAATGATAAAACATTAAAAAAATCTGACTTAATCGTTTCAAACGCATCATGCACAACAAATTGTTTGGCACCTGTGGTAAAGGTGTTGGATGAACATTTCGGAATTGTAAACGGATGGATGACAACCATTCATGCCTACACCGGCGACCAGCAATTATTGGATAAAACGCACAAGGATTTCCGCCGCGCACGTGCCGCCGCCCTGTCTATGATTCCAACCAGCACCGGTGCCGCCAAGGCAATTGGATTGGTGTTACCACAACTGGCGGGAAAACTAGATGGTATTGCGATTCGCGTTCCAACACCTGATGTTTCGGTCGTTGAATTAGTGGCAAATTTGAAAAACAATGCAACACCAGATGAAATTAATTCTGTGATGAAAAATTCAGTATCTGATATTTTTGCATACAACGAAAAACCCTTGGTTTCCATTGACTTTACACATGACGACCACAGCGCCACTTTGGACGCATCACAAACAAAAATGGTGGGGGATAAAACCGTTCATTTGACCGCATGGTATGATAATGAATGGGGATTTTCAAACCGTATGTGTGACACAGCCGTCGCAATCGGAAAGTTAATATAACCATAATGACTATTTGATTTTTTTGGGAAACAATTTTGCAAACTGTTGAACAGATGTATGTGTTGCGGTTAATACCTTGGCGATCGTTTCTGTGGATATCCAACGTGGTTGACCGCGTGGTGAAAAACGTTTGCATTTGTTAAATACCGTTGAATCCAGACCACTTAATCGCGCCAATGCAGAACACGTCATATTATTCTGTTTAGCCAAATTATCAATCGCATGCCATAATGCTGTGTGTAACATAATATATTTCCTTTCATGTACATGATTGTATGCTTTTTTTGATTTTATTCATATTATCACACGCAGTGGTTGAAAATACGTTTACAAATATGAATAAAAACAAACAAAACAGAAACTTTACCGAATCGCACATAAAAACATAATCTTATGCAAACGGCATAAAAATATGATATAATCAATACAAAGAAAGGATTTATCATGAAGGTTGCTATTATCGGAATTGGGTCTGTGGGATCGGCTGTTGCGACAGCAGTAAAAAACACAGGTCTGTTTAATGAAATTGTTTTATTTGATCGTGATGGTGCGCGTGCACGCGCCGCTGCCGAAGATTTAGGTCATGCATCGGCATTTGAACGCGACATAAAAATAACAGATGTCAGTAATTATCGTGGAATACGTGGTTCTGATATTGTTGTTATTGCAGCAGGGGCCAACCAAAAACCAGGTCAGCCACGCAGTGAATTAGTAAAAACGAATGCTAGCGTGATATCAGACGTCATCCCAAAGGTTATGCAAAACGTTGATAAAAACAAAATTAAAATAGTCATTGTCACAAACCCATTGGATGCAATGGTTATATTGGCGCAAAAATTATCTGGTCTGCCATCAGAACGCGTCATAGGGACAGGAACAATGTTGGATTCTGCACGTCTGCGCACAATTTTGTCCAGGCATTTATGCGTATCACCACAATCAATAAATGCGTATGTCTTAGGCGAACATGGCGATTCAAGTGTTATCAACTGGTCATCTATTACGATTGGATCCGTGGCATTGAACGATTTTTGCCGCCAGGTTAAAATGCCAATATCTGCATCTGCAAAAAAAACTATTGAACACAGGGTTCATGCTGCGGCATATGAAATTATCCAGGGACGTGGTGCAACATGGGACGGAATTGCTGCCGCAGTTGCTGATTTACTACGCACCATAATCAACAACGAAAATCGTATTGTGACGGTTAGTTGTGTTTCAAAAAATGTTGCCTTATCGTTGCCACGAATTGTTGGTGAATGTGGATGTGTTGCAACGCTAATGCCCCAAATGTCAAAGGCAGAATCTGAACAACTACAAACCAGTATTAGTGCAATACGCGCAAATTATAAATTAATAAAATAAATCGGACTACAATCCGATTTATTATCAAATTTTTTGCTATATAATTGGTCATATAAAGGGGAAACGTATATGGCATACAGTATAGTGTATACATTATGTTCTGACGGATTCGGATTTGATGCCAAGTGTTATGGTAAAAATATTGGCAAGATAACATTTGCACGTATAGGCCCAAACAAGTTTATAATTGATCATACAGCAGTCATTACAGAGTATCAACATATGCAGGTTGGTCTAAACTTGGTGCGTCAGGTTGCAGATTTAGCGCGAAAACAAAACAGAAAAATTTTCCCATTATGCCCGTTCGCACGTGCAATGTTTAACAGATATGCAGAATTTAACGACGTCAGAATATCACATTAATTATTTGTAATTTTATCCTTGCACCAGATATTATTGCTATCTATAATACGCAGGTATGTAAAAGGAGAAAATTATGAAATCACCATTTATTTTAACTGCTTTATTAGGCATGACAATCGCCGGGGGCGCATCAGCTGCGGATATCACAATATATTATTCACCATCATGTCCGCATTGTCATCACGCACGTGATTTTATAAAAAACAATTTGATATATGAATATCCTTCTATAAAGGTGACAGAGGTTAACGTTACGCGGCCTGAACATCAGGGTGTGTTTTCAGACGCATTGAAAAAATGCGAATATGAATCTGGTGGTGTTCCTGTGCTTGTTGTCGGGGAAAAATGTTTCCAGGGCTATGCTGATTATATGCAATCTGATTTACGCACAGCGGTTGAAGCCGACTTGTCCGAAGAAAACAAAACATTTGCAAAAAATGTTGTATCTGAAATGGATGAGGATGCAACAAAATATAAAACAGAGCACGCATCTGAGGCCGCAAAAATAACAGAATACACATCTGATACAGGTGAACAAAAAAAAAATAACACAGGATCAGTAATCGGCTTTTACGCTTTATTGGTCGTATTAATTGCTGCATTAGGTTTTGTACTGGTACGGAAACCAAAAAAGAAATAAACAGGAATAACCATGTTTGATTTAACGATTCTAGATTATATTTATGTTGGTGTTATAATTTTATCAACCGTGTGGGCAACCGTTCGTGGTGGGGTGTATGAAACAATATCTACACTGGCATGGGTGGTTGCCGCGGTTGCAGCTAGGTTTGTATCACCATGGTTGGATGGATTATTACAATCCTGGTTTAAATTATCCGAATCAACTGTGGGGACACTTGTTGCATCTTATTTCATTGTGTTCTTTGTAATTTTGTTATTAACAGGAATTGTTAATTCTAAATTACGCGACAGGATTCAACGCAGTGTCTTAAACGTTACCGATAAAACGCTAGGCGTTATATTTGGAATCATACGTGGCATTGTGCTAATGGGCGGTTTATACTGGTTATCGTTATGGTATTATTCCGACACACCACAATTACCGTCCTGGGTGGAAAACGCACGCACACGCCCAATTATGCAAATGACGGCGGTTAAGATAGACCAGTGGTTTGTACCTGGGGCTGAAAACAAATTATTACAACGTGATGTTGCAGGATCCAAAGAAGCGATAGAGATTTACAACAACCTAATAAATCCCGCAATACAAAACAAACAAGAATCTGAATCAACCCAGGAAGGTGATACTGGCTATAAATCGTCGGAAAGAACGGCATTGGAAAATCAGTTATTACAAATAGAAACCGTTGCTAATGTTATAGAGGAACGCGAATCCGCCGAAGAAACAAATAAAGAATAAAAAAATAATTAATAAAAAAACACCGCCCAAATGGGCGGTTTGTTTTTAATATGATTTTGCTACAAAGACATATGTCGGATCAGAATCATCCAAACAACGTCTTGATATTTTATATTTTTCTATCAGTGCATCAAATTCAGCATTCGCTGTTTGGTCGTATTTGATACGGAAAAACCCGATTGTTCCCTTGGCTAATTCTTGTTCTAAATCTGACAAACAGGATACATTGTGTATCATATTCTTGTTACGTTTTTGTGCAGCACGCAACATATCTGATTGCATCTGATTTAACATATCATTTGCCTGTTTTACCAAATCGTCACAAGACAATGTCTGTTTAGAATCCTTGCCTAAATCGCGACGTGTTATTGTCACAGAATTACTGTCCATTTCACGTGGTCCAATTTCAACACGCAGGGGAACACCACGCTTAATCCATTTCCACATTTTATCGGGTGCGCGCATATCAGATGTATCAACCAACACACGAATACCAGATTCACGTAATTTGTCACCCAATTTTTCAGCATAACAAGTTAATTCGTCAGAAATCTCATCTCGTGTAATCGGAATAATCACAATTTGATATGGGGCAACCGCCGGTGGCAATACCAATCCATCATCATCAGAATGCGTCATAAACAATCCGCCCATCATACGCGTTGATGTTCCCCATGATGTTGTCCACGCATGTTGCAATTTTCCATCTGTTCCCAAAAACTGAATACTAAATGATTTTGAAAAATGCTGACCCAAATCATGCGATGTTCCCGCCTGTAACGCCTTGCCGTCTTGCATAATTTGTTCGGTCGTATAAGTATGGTCAGCACCAGCAAATCTTTCTTCAGGTGTCTTTTCACCCATAATCACAGGTATAGCCAATACTTGTTCCATATAATCAGCATATAATTTATGCATTTTACGTGCATCTGCGTTTGCCTCTTCATGTGTGGCAAAAACATTATGACCTTCCTGCCAGTTAAATTCTGATGTTCGCAAGAATAAACGTGGGCGCATTTCCCAGCGCATAACATTTACCCATTGATTCAATTTTAATGGCAAATCACGCCATGATTGGACCCACCGCGACATCGCATCACCAATGATTGTTTCAGATGTTGGACGAATAACATATGGATCTGTTAATTGTGAATCAGGATCTGGCTGTAATTTTCCATCAATCATTTTTAATCTGTGATGCGTGACAACCGCACATTCCTTAGCAAATCCAGCAACATGTTCTGCTTCTTTGTTAAAAAAATCAACCGGTATCAATAATGGAAAGTTCGCATTCAAAACACCACACGCTTTTATACGTTTATCCATTTCATCACGCATTAATTCCCATATTGCCCATCCATAAGGTTTAATTGTCATACAACCACGCACAGGTGAATTTTCCGCTAAATCAGCGGCGACAATTAAATTTTGATACCATTCACTAAAATTTTCTGCACGGGTTGGTGTAATAGCTGTTTTCATTTTTACTTCTCTTGTTTATCTTTTAATTCCATATATTTATCCGAAACTATTTTATGCAGTTTCAATGCAATTTCTTTTCTGTCCATATTCCCCAAACGGGGCACAGGTAAAACGTGAATATCAACTAAAAATCCGCCCAAAACCATAATGTGAAACACCTGGCCAAATGCACTGCGTTCATGTTCACATTTTGGTCCCATATCTTGTTTTGCATTATCAAAATATCCAAAATGATTTGCCATATCAATATCACTGATTATGCCACCATCACGATAGCGATAATTCATCACAACCGGTTGAATCGTTAGATTATCATTACCCTCAACAATATTAAACAGTGTACTTTTAAATTCCTTAACGTACGCACCGTTGGTGGTTGTTCCCTCAGGAAATAAAAACATGGGATATGGTGAATGCTGCATTTGATTACGCACCACGTTTAACGCATCCATAGCATGCGATGGACGACGATCAACAAATATGACACCAAACTTTTTTGCCAACCAGCCAACAACTGGATATCCTGCAATATCTATTTTTCCAAAAAATGTTGCGCCAAATGCAATCGGCATAGAAACAAATTCAAACACAGATATATGATTGCATACGCATAACAATGGACGTTTTCCAGATAACGCACCATGGACACGAACGCGAACCCCCGTCCAAAATGCCATTGTGCGCATAAAAAAACGCATATACGCAACAGATGCACGCCCCGTTGGTATCAGGCATAAAATAGGTATATGCAACAAAACCGTAACCCAGAACAATATAAATTTAAATACGGCAAATGTTGTATTCAAAAAATTTTGTTTGCGTGGACGTTGCATCAGTTTTCTTCTTCGGTTGGTGCATCTTGAACAAATTCAGCATCCGCAGCATCTTCGCGTAACAAGAAGTCAAAGAACGCATGCACTGCCTTAAACGCCCCAGTAATGGGTGATGCCAAAACACGTGCCAACATATGTAACGGTCCATGTTTTATATTCAAATCTGCAAATGCGTTTTCACTGCCTGCGAAATGTTTTTGATATGCCTTGTCAACATCTTTGGTTTGAACCATAACGAACACATCATACGATCCAAATTGCTTATCAACAAAGACACCCTTGCCAAACGTTGCCCCAAGGCGTAAATAACCCTTGATTAATGGGGTCATTTCTTTTTTGGCCCTATCTTCGTCAACAAATGCACGTGGTAAAATGTTCATCTGTGACATCTTTGGATTGACACCATCGGCAAATGCGTCTGTATTAACCGTTGCACGCAAGTGCAGTGGCGATAAATAATTATAATACAAATACGAAATAGCCTGCGCAGAATCCGCCGGGTTTGTACCAACCCACGAAGGCACACCAAATAATATTGCAATTTTACGTTTTACAACATATTCACACAGACCCGCCCACAACAAACGCATGACCAATCCGTTTTCACGATATGCCGCATCAACGCATGCACGCGACATTTCGGCAATATTACCATTGATGTTTTTTATTTTAGCAATATTAAATTCTGTTTCTGTATAGAAACCGCCCATCTTTTCAGCACCTTTGCGATCAATAATACGGTATGTTCCGACAATTTTACCATTGTGGAAAACAGCCATATATTCTGCATATGTATCGTATGCATCATATTCTTCACGTAAATTTTGCTGTTCATCTGTGGGGGTTGCGTTTTCTTCTTCACAAAACACAGTATAACGCAACTGGCGCACCTGGCGTCTTTCTTCTTTATTACGTGTCAATCGCACTTCGTAATCACGAACTTTTATTGCCATAACATAAATCCTTTATCAAATATAGGTTAAGAATACCAAACAAGTGGCAAATTTTCAATATTTTATTTTAATTCGTCCGCCAATGTCGCAATAGCAATCGCGTACCAATTAGAACTGTTCCATTTTTTAATACGATAAAAATTGGGATATGTTAAATACCCCACAACAACGGGCGTTGGTTGAACGTCAGTGTCATCAGATTCAATGTTTGTATCCGTATTTTCTTCAAATTCCTGTTTATCCACAATTAATCCTGCAAGCATATCTGAATCAGGTATAGCACTGCCATCGGGATTTGTAATTCCATAATACGTCCATTCTGACAAAGTTTTCTTGACGTCGCCACCCAAAAAACTTCTGTCTATATTTGCAGGCACCACAACCTTGCGTACAATTTTTTCATGTGGATTCCATCCCAATTTATGCAGATAATTGCCCGCACTAAGCATTGCATCACCCACACTATTAATAATATCAATACGCCCGTCACTATTACCGTCAACACCATATTGCGCAAGCGTTGTTGGAATAAACTGGAAATGACCCATCGCGCCAGCCCAACTGCCATATATTGAATTTATATCTAAGTGGTTTTTATCTGCAATCTTCATCAACGCAAACAGTTGTTTACTAAAAAACTTTTCACGACGTCCATCATACATCAATGTTAAAAACGCATCGGTTAATTTATGTCGTGCCTTGACAGCACCAAAATTGGATTCCATACCCCAAAAAGCCAATATAACATGTGGCTGAACACCATACATATTTTCAACGCGTGCCAACATTGTTGGATATTGTTTCCGCATTTTACGTCCATTTATAATGCGTTTTTCGCTGACCGTACGGTTCAGATAACCGTTCAAGGTTAATTTAAATTCTGATTGGTTTTTATCGCTTTTCACAATAGACGGTATAAAAACAGGCGATTTTAGTGTCGCATCAATGGTTTCCTGGGAAATGTTTTCTGACGTGGCACGTGAACGAACATCTGCAATAATGTTATACCACCTGTCAATGTCAAAATCCCCGCCATCAGCGTGCAAATATCCAGGAATACAAAACAAAAATAACACACTTATTAAGTGTCTTGCCTTTATCATCATGTTTACATTATACCATTAAAATGATAATTTCAAGCCAGCATATAATCCGAACGATTGCCAGGTTGCACTTTTTAATGCCTCTGTTATATGTTCTGTATACGCAGGTGTTGTTTCCACTACCCACTTACCATCAGAATTTAGGTAGAATTCTGTATATTCCGCCCAATACTGTTCGCCATCTATCTTTCCAATATGATAGCAATTTGTATCCGCCTTTAACGCCAACTGCAGACGATCAGACAACTTTAAATCATATTCTATTTCTGCCTTATACGAATAAGACCCGTTTCTGCCTTCATCTAGGAAACTTGGGTTCTGTTGCCAATCTGTACGGTTTGGCCATGTGCCTTCGGATGAATATTTTGGCAACCCAAACTGGACATAAAAACGCAGTTTATCCGACAAGGTCATTTGTTTTTCCACTTCTAGTCCTAGGTAAAAACCACTCCACGTTGTTTCATAAATATGCGTTGTTCCACCAACAATAACAGGGCCATCCCCACCAATAATAACACAATGGTCTGCGTCAACGCCCCATGGAATCGTTCCCATATCAACGTTATAATAATCGCCGACGTTAATTGTTGATCCAATTGGTGTTATCAATCCTGTTGAACCAACGTTTGCCAATTTAATATCTGTGGGTGACAAACACACCTGATCCAGCCCTGCCCCGTACGCATCTGCGGCCATATCAATTGGAACCGTATAATATTGGGGCAAGCCCTGGTCATCAACAGTTCCAAAGACATAATCCCCACCTGTTGTCAGTAAAGGAACATATACACCCGGGTTTGGATAGTAATGGTTGGACATCTGCAAATTATGCTTAAATATTTCATATCCGATACGGGGCGATAATTTCCAACCACCTATATCCCATATATGATGTGCAGACAAACCGAAATCTATGTGATGTGTTTTCCCGCTTTCGTCACCGATAGATACTGTGAAAATACCATATGTTGGATCAGACCAATCGTATGGTTTTAAATCATAATCCATGGACATACCACCATGCGACATAGATCCATATGTATATTCACCGTATACACCCAAATCAAAACTGCCCAATGTGAATGTGTGTGTTAATCCTGCGGTAATTTCGTTAAAAACCATATCGTCCCATTCCAGTACAGAATTCACACCTGTTTCAAACTGAAAATCGGCGAACCGACGACTATATTCGGCATAAATATTAGTTTTCTTTTCTGAATCCACCGGCATTGCAACGCCGTTTGTCGTCATTGTGCTGTTATTTGCATAGTTATTGAACACACCACTATTCCCAGCACCGCCAACATTATTTTGTTGAACAGGAACCTGATACGAATATGAGCGACTGCCCACCACCTGTTTTTGACTGGACGAAGAAACATAATTTGTATAACCCTGCCCCTGATACTTGTTATACCCCGCCTGATTGGCATTTGGTTGGGTGGCTTTCTGATAATACGCAGGCACCCCTTCGGATGCAGCAAACGCAGCAAACGGCAGCATACAACCAATTAAAATACTATAAAAATCCTTTCTCATCATATTCTTTGTACACCATTATATCACAAATCTGCAACCGAAAAAAGTCATTTGTAATTTGATTTTTTGATATCTGGGGTTATGATATTTTTATGGATTTGGCACATAATATTTATATTCACGTTCCCTTTTGCATATCAAAATGCAAATATTGTGCTTTTTTTTCCCAGGCATCTGTGGCACCTGACTGGGATACTTATTCCAAACAAATCATAACAGAAATAAATCATTGGGCCGATATTTTGAATCACTGTGTTGTGCCAACGATATTTTTTGGTGGTGGAACACCGTCACTGATGCCGACAAACATTTTGGACAACATAATAACCGCAACAAACAAAAATTTTCATATTTTAAGCAATTGTGAAATAACATTGGAATCAAATCCGGGAACGTTGCCTGGCGATAAATTGAACGAATTTGTATCATGTGGTGTGAACCGGTTATCCGTAGGGGTTCAATCTTTGAACGATAAAGACCTAAAATTTCTGGGGCGCAGACATGATGTTAAAACAGCACTTACATTATTAGATCATGCATTATGCAAAAACATAAATCTTAATGCAGATTTTATATATGGCCTGCCCGGACAAACGCCGGCGGATATAATTCAATTATGTCACGATATAAACAAGATTGGACTAAAACACGTTTCAATGTATGAACTAACAATTGAAGAATCAACGCCATTTGGCAAAATGAATTTAGACATGCCCAGCAATTCAGTTATGGCAGACATGTATTGTGCAATAAATGATTCATTGAATCTGCCACGGTATGAGGTTTCAAATTACGCAGCCCCGGGTTTTGAATGTCGTCACAATCTGAATATTTGGAATGGGGGTGCATACGTTGGATTTGGCCCGACCGCTGCGGGGCGACCATTTTTTAACAATCATTGGCACGAACAAATTGGTGCAGACACTAAATGTGTTGAATTGTCAGATACAGACCGCGCAGTTGAACAACTTATTACGGGTATGCGAACGATTCGTGGTGTTGAAATCACAGACAATATTGCAAAAATATTAAACACAGATTTTATAAAAAATAATTCTGACTTGATTAAGATAGACAAGAATCGTATATTTGCCACAACCCAGGGCATGTTAGTTTTGGATAATCTGTTATTAAACATGGTAAAATAGTATGGAACACAAGGCATTAAATATAATTGGAATTATTGTGGTTGCATTGGCAATCGCTGCATCAGCATTAATATTAAAAGGGGGCAAAATGAGCATTGGCATAGACATTAAAAACATGGACACAACCGCGATTGCAGGTAATGATTTTTACGATTATGCAACGGGCGGATGGCGCCGCGCCAACCCGATTCCTGATGATTATGTCAGATACGGTTCGTTTGATGTATTGGCGAATACCAATCTGGAACGCGTTCGTGGTATTGCTGAATCAGATAAGGGAAAAATCGGCATGCTATACAGTATTGCGATGGACGAAAAAAAATTAAATGCCGATAAAACAAATCCTGTAAAAAAGTATCTGGATGAAATTGATACAATACCAAACAAAGATGCGATTGCGGCATACCTAGGGCGTAACCACGGGTTTATATCTGCGTTTTGGGGTGATGGGGTTGGACCCGATGAAATGGACAGCGAACATTATTTATATAATATTGGGCAATCAGGGATTGGATTGTCACGTGATTATTATTTTGACGATGACGAAAAATCTGTTCAGGTTCGCAAAAAATACCCTGAATACATAAAACAACAAATGAACAATTTTGGCATAGACGTTGATGCAAAACGTTTATACAATCTGGAAGAACGCATGGCCAAATCTTTCTATACAAAGGAAAAGTTGCGTGATCCACATGCGAACTATCATAAAATGCACATTTCACAATTACGGTCTGAATTTCCAAACTTTGATTGGGATGCATATTTTGCCGCGCGCAACATATCCCCAGAATATATCAACGTAAATCAGCCAGAGGCAATCAAAGAATCCATCGCGATTATAAATGATACTGACCTGGATTTATTAAAAATGTATTTAAAATATCGTGTTGTAAATTCTGCATCTGGGGTATTGGATGATGCAACATACGACATTGCTTTTGATTTTTATAATAAATTTATGTCGGGTCAAAACGAAAAAAAGCCACGTTGGAAACGCGCGGTTGCAATGATTGACGATTCGCTGGGCGAAGAAATTGGTCGTCTGTATGTTGATAAATATTTTTCAGGTGCGGCAAAAAAGCGTATGCAAAAAATGGTCAAAAACCTGCAATCTGCACTAAAAATGCGCATTGATGGTTTAACATGGATGTCAGATGAAACAAAAAAACGCGCATTGGAAAAACTGAATACGTTTAAGGCAAAAATTGGATATCCAGACACATGGCGCGATTACAGTAAATTAGAAATAAAAAACGATTCGTTGTTTGAAAACATGATGCGTGTCGCGCTGTTTGAAGACAGATTCTGGTTGGATAAAATTGGCAAACCGGTTGACCACAGTTTGTGGTATATGAATGCGCACGAAGTAAACGCGTATTATGATCCATCAACGAACGAAGTGTGTTTTCCTGCCGGCATTTTACAATATCCGTTCTTTGACATGGATGCAGATGATGCATTTAATTATGGTGCGATTGGTTCGGTTATTGGGCATGAAATGACACATGGTTTTGATGACCAGGGACGTCAATTTGACAAAGATGGCAATATGCAGGATTGGTGGACAAAATCTGATGCAGATGCATTTACAAAACGTGCTAATGTGATGCGTGATTTCTTTAATGAAATATTGGTTGCCCCGGATACACATGCAAACGGTGAATTTACATTGGGTGAAAATCTGGCGGATTATGGTGGTGTTACGGTTGCATATACCGCATATAAAACATTTGGCAAATCATCAGAAACCGTTGATGATTTAACCCCGGACATGCGGTTCTTTATCGCCTATGCGATGACAGAAGCGGGAAACATTCGTGATGATGAAATCCTGCGCCGCACCAAGACGGATCCGCATTCATTATCACGTTGGCGTGTGAATGGAATATTGCCCCATATTGATGGATGGTATGATGCGTTTGGCATTCTGCCACAATATAAATTATATGTTGCGCCAAAACATAGGGTAAAGATATGGTAATAAAAAACCGCCAAAATGGCGGTTTTTTATTTTTCAAATTCTTTTATATCTTTTATAACCTGGGCATAATGGTCATTTGCTTTGTTCAATTTTTTTTGGGCAAGTATAACATCCGCTTCATATTCTGTTACCTTTGTATAATCAGAACATTCATCCAATGCAACTTTTTCCGAATCGTATTCGCGTTGTGCCGCATCAACTTCATCCCGTGCATTAAAGCGCATTTGATCAAATATAGTTGCCTGTTTAAATTTTTCTTTTTTGCTTGTCATAAATGCCCCCTGTTGTTTTAATTACCTGCGACACGTTTTCTAAATTCAGCAGATGGCCGGAACGATGTGACCCGACGTGCAGAAATTAGTGCCGGCACACCCGTTTTAGGGTTACGTCCCAATCGGGCAGATTTTGTTAAAATCTTGAAAGTTCCAAGACCTGCAAATTTAACCGCATCATCACGTATCAGCGATTCATTTATTTCATCAAAAACAATATCAACCAATTTATACGCATCCGCCATTGTTAAACCAAATTTATCGCGCAATCTGGATGCAAAATCATTACGTGTTATTGTCGTCATATTTATACCTCTATACACCACATAATACGCGACAAACCCTAAAAAAGCAAGGGCAATAATTTATATGGCGGGTTGTTCATTTATAAATGTGTACAATGTTCGTTTATCAACTTTCATAATTCTGCAGATTTCGTTTTTGCTGACGCCTTGGGACATCAGCTCTGCAATTTTGAGTTTATTCTTGCTAAGCTTCAAACTTCTTGATCGTGCGCCCAGTGGTCGCCCCAGTTTTTTGCCTGATGCTTTCATTCGCGCCAAGCTTTCGCGCACCCGTTCCTGCAACAGGGTTTTAGATAGTTCAGCGGTCAAACTGAATGCAAATGCCAGAACCTTGGATTGAATATCGGCGCCCAGGCGAAAATTTTCCTTTAATGTCCAAACCTGGCAATTTTTTTCAAGGCACGTTTGCAATATACCCATAACTTCCAACAAACTGCGCCCCAGGCGTGAAATTTCGGTTGTGATTAAAATATCCCCTGATTGCAGTTTTTTTAACAATTCACCCAATTTACGTTCAGATAACTTTTTACTGCTGGAAATTGTTTCCTGTAACCACGAATCAATAGATATATTATTTGCGCGCGCAAACTTTTCAATAACGAAACGTTGGTTTGCTTCGTTTTGATGTGCGGTTGAAACGCGACAATATCCGTAAATCATAATTTCCCCCTTTTTTTAATGTAAAAAACAACAAAAAAAAGCACGCGACAAAACGTCACATGCAACGCATATATTGTACCATAAAAATCCACAAAAATCAAAAACTTTTTCCGATTTAGGTGGTGGAAAAAAAACCTTGGTTTAATGTCAACCATTTTTTTTACTTTTTTTCCTAACGTCAAAAATGCGTTTTTCCCTAAAAACCGCCATTTTTTAATTTGACAAATTACAGATTTGTAGTGGTGCAAAAACCAAGGTTTTTGTACCGTTCAGTTAACAAGAGGGAAGTGAGAATTTACAACCTTCTTTGGTTAACCAAACTAAAAGGAAAAAACATGAAAGTAAGAAATATTGTTTTCAGTGGCGCGATGGCATCTATCCTGATGATTGGTGCTGCAACTGCTGATGCACTGTCACATGATGGGACTAAAAAAGTTAATAGTCCTGCCACAATGACAAATCCAGATTACACAACAGCCAAGACATCAAATGTGAATTTTGACGGTGATTACACAACAAAAGATGCATCGGGAGCATCAGTTGTTAATAACGTTGCAGAAACATTAACAGAATATACATTCAATTATTCTGGAACAAATGCAGACGGAACAGCAAAAGCAGTAAATGACGTAAATGTAACAACAGGTGTTTCTAAATCTAATTTTGCATATACTACAAAAACCGGTTCAACAACAGATGAAACTTTGGCTTCAGACAAAACATATACAGCAAGTGATTATGACGCCCCGACCGCAGCGAATGGTACAAATGCAAAAGTTGCGGGCGACTATAAACTTGATGCAGCAACATCTGTTCAAAAATCATCTTACTCTTATGCTGATGCTCAAAATGCTGGTGAATATGTTGAGTTGGGCGATTCTGTTAGAACATTGAAATCTAGTTTTAAATTGAGTAACGAAGATCAAACTGATTTTGAATATACAAGTCAAACCAGCACAATTAATGGTAATTTATATACATTTACTGACGAAGCAACCGGAACAGATTACATGTTAAACGGAGATGGTACTGCTGTTTGGTACGCTGATTCAAAAACAGCTGCTGACCCGGATGGTAACCAGGCATTAGCAGATTTGTTCGCTGCTCAGAAAAAAGCATATGCAGATGATATGACTGCTTTAGGGACAAAAACATCTGCTTTGGGAACATTACAAGAACAAGAAGATAGCAACTATAATGCTGCCAAAGGCGTTTTTGATGAAGATACCACAACACAGGGTAAATTGGCAACTTATTTCGCAACATATACAGATGCAGTTAATGCATATGAAACCGCGACATCAGCAACATCTGCATTTGAAACAACGAAAGCAAATTGGGAAACTGCTAGCACAGATTACACAAACGCGTTGGCAATGTATAACACTTCTATTATTGACACTGTTGATAGTGAAATCGCAGCCAATAATGTTGTTATTACAGAACAAGTAGAAGGTTTGATTGCAGAAAAAGAAGCAAACATGTCTGAACAGTTGGGTTATAATGTTGCAAACAATCCTGCAAACGAAAAAGCAGAAAAATCTTTGGTAAATTCATTGAAAATGAATGAAGATAAAGAAACAGGCAAAATAACATCTGTTGTTGGTGCTATCAACGAAAACACAAAAGCTATCGCTGATGAAGCAGGTGTTCGTTCGGTCATGGATAAAGCATTAGCAGATAGAGCCACTGCGAGCGAAAACGCAATTGCTAAATTGAATGGTAATGCAGAAACAGAAGGTTCTGTTGCTTATGGAGACGCACAGACACTGGCATCTGCACAATCTTATGCTAAATCTTATGCTGACGCAGGCGATTTAGCATTAAGCGGGAAAATTGCTGAAGAAGCTGCAGCACGCGCAAACGAAGATGCTAAATTGCAATCAGCAATTGATGCAAACCGTAACGATATCGCAATGTTAGATTCCAAAATGAATGATTTGGATGAAAACTTGTCTGCAGGTATCGCGAGTTCTGTCGCACTGTCATCTGTCGCAGTCGCCAATGTCCAAAAGGGCGAAATGTCCATCGGTGGCGGTTACGGCAACTACAATTCCAAATCTGCAATGGCATTTGGCGCAGCGTTGGGTATTACCGACAACTGGTCCGCGAATGCTGGCGTCGGGTTTGGATTCGGCAAAGACACGAAAGCGTCTTTCCGCGTTGGAACAAATTACAAGTTTAAGTTGTTCTAACAAAATCTTGTTTGTGTTAAAGCGCGCACAGGGGAATTTCGATTTCCCTGTGTGTTTTATTTGCAAATCTGATTATTTCAGTGTAAAATATGTCCGCCTGTCCCCATAGTTCAACTGGATAGAATAGGGGTTTCCTAAACCCTTGATGCAGGTTCGATTCCTACTGGGGATACCAATAAATTATTCAATGTCGCATGACATTGGATAATTTATTCCCAGTGGGAAGCGAACCATAAAAGCGCCCATAGGCGCGATACTTGGGCGCCCCCCCACACACAATTTAGCCCTTACGTGTGAAAAGGGGATGGTTGACGAACATCAATGTGAATGCCAACCAAGTTATCAAAAAAAAACGTTCCAAAGAACAGTTTTTTTCCGTACCGTGTTAATTTCTTCATTTATCTGGTATGCAGCAATCTACTAAATCTAGATTTTAATCGTTTATTATTTTTTACACATATATTTTTATTTGCACGATTAAACTGCTCTTTTTTGGGTTGTGTATTACCGCCATAGCGTACAATGTAGTTGTCTATAACCGTATATTTTTTATAGTGATATTTTTTAAAACCATATTTTAGTGCGCGCAACACCTTTAGTGCTTCGCGTCTTTCAGAATCTGGGATATCAAACACATCACGATGCATTGCAGACATACTGGACCCAGCACGAGAAAACCATCCCCATCCACAAAAAAAATACCTCTCGAACAGGACAGATAAATAATAATCCCGAACTGGTTTACGCTTTTCCATCGCTAGATACTTAAATATTTCGCGAACAGGTTTTACATCAATATGTGTGAAATGATCATCGGGAATATTCTTCACTATGTGCCAAATGTGCGCGGGTTGGTCCAATGATAACAAGCCATATTGTTTAGCAACATCATAATTATCAACACCAACGGCCGCATCGTGTGGTAATTTGCACTTATGTTTTTTTTCAAAATCTGCCTTTAACATTTCCCTTTTCTCCTTCACTTTGCATTCATTATATCATATGTCTAATTGTCATGGCAAATTGATTTTAATAAAAAACGGTATATAATAAAAATTACGAAGAGGATAGCCAATATGAAAAACAAAGCCGTTAAAATTGGAATTATCGCATCAATATTGCCACACCTGTTCTGCTGTGTGTTGCCAATCGTGTTATCTATCATCAGTTTATTTGCACCCGAATTCGCACACAGTGGATATTTTATTCCCGAATGGATTGAACCATGGATATTTGTGTTTTCGGCATTAATGCTGGGGGTGTCGTGGATAATGGTTGTGCGCGACTGCAAATGCCAGTGCGAACACTGCCACGGACACGATAACCACAAAACCCAGAAAATTATTCTGACCGTTGTGACGTTGCTGTTTTTTGTTAGCATAATGTTGCATATTTTCGCACATCACTAAAAATATTTTTTTGTTGTGTAAATTTTCATTTGTTTTAACTGTTTGTTTATGATACAATATCATTGATGAACAGAGAGATGATACCATGAAAAGATTATTTGTTGTTATTGGCAGTTTACTCGCTTTGCCCGCATTTGCTGAGGTTGAGCCACAATATCTGTATGACGAAGGCATCTTGATTACCGAAGAAGAAGTTGCACCAGTCGTTGCAGACGAACAGCCGGCACCTGCCGCTGATACAAGTTTGCAGCAGCAAAGTAGGCCCACAGCACAAACATATCAACGTGGTGCACAAACATCCCGCACCTCATCACGAACAACTGTTTCGCGCACAGGCAATGTCCAAAACGATTCACGTCGGGCAGCAACGATTCGTTCCGCACGTGGCGTCAGCGCACGTTCCGCAGCAACCGCACGTAATACAAACAATCGTCAAACTGTCGCACGTGTCGGTGTGGGGGGGACAGCAACAGTAGCGGCATCAATGTCAGGCACAAATTCCACCACATCACGGATTTCGTCGTTAGGGAGCAGCGACAAATCATTATATAATGCACAAACATACGGAACACGTTCATCTGGGGTGCGTATGGCAACCACCAACGTAGTTGCAAATAACAATACATCTACAACAGATACATTGGACAACATAGTTGAAATGACCGATTATTGCAAGGCACAGTATGCGCTGTGTATGGATAATTACTGTAACGTTTTGGACGACAACCAGGGACGTTGTTCTTGCTCGGCAAATTTGCAAAACTATGCCAAGACAGAAGCAGCATTAGCAGAAGCAACAGAGGCACTGCAAGATATCGCACAGGAAATACAATATATCGGATTATCCGCAGAAGAAGTGGAAACATTGTTTAGTCAAACGGAGGCAGAAATCGCGTTGGCAGGTTCAAACGATACCAGCGAACTGCAAAGTAATTTGGATAAAATTAAACGTATGATTGTTGATGTGCAATCTGGAAAATCCAGATCATCAGGTGTTACAGCAACGTCTGGGATAGCGATGGATTTGTCAGGATTATTGGATTTTTCATTTGATAGCAATGGATTTGATCTGTCGTCGTTGCTGACAACAGCTGGCGCAACAAACAACACATCCAGTATTTCAAATCAACGTGGTGCGAACCTGTATAAAACTGCGGCTGCACGTTGCAAGGCATCTGTGCTGAATACGTGCGCAAATCAGGGGGGGGACATTTCTATAGTAACCAATGCGTATGATTTGGAAATAGACAAGGCATGTTTCGCGTATGAACGCGCACTGACTGATGCAAATAATAATATGAACGCAACCGTCAGAAACGCAAAATCCGTTTTGCAAAAGGCACGTTTGATGGTTGCACAAAATAAAAATGTGTATGACCTGCGCGGATGTGTCGAAGCATTGGATTCCTGTATGCAATCTGATTTCGTTTGTGGCTCAGATTACGAAAGTTGTTTGGATACAACAGGTAAATATATCGTTGATGGCCAGGTATTGGTCGGGTCTGAACCTGGAAAAACAGGCGATACAAAAGGATTATATGCAGACACATGGGGCGCAACGGCAAATAGCCCATGGGGAAGCAGTAATTTAACAACATATATTAAAGACAAAATCGCAACCACAGCAATTACAACAGCTAGTAATGATATGGCGACATATTTGCAGTATCGTATAGGATATCATAGCGATAGCGACAACCGTAACTATGGTATGTGTGTGTCGGTTCTGAATCAGTGCCAGAATTATACGTATGAAAAGGGTACCGATGGTAAGTCCAAGTATAAAAATGATAACATGGTTATAAAGGAATACTTGACACGTACGCTGCCACGTATCAAGGCAGCGCAGGATCAAATATTGGCGGAATATGCCGAAGATTGCATTACCGATGTTGAATCTTGTTTGACAGCCAATAATTATAGAGCAATAGAAAACCCTGATACCGCTGCAAACAAAATCGCAATTAATGCCTGTAAAGCAACTATCACAACATGTCAATCTGTGAACCTTGATGTGAGCGCAAGTGTTGACGACGTGAAAACATGGGTCAAAAATGTTATGGATGGCATATATTCAAATATGACTACGGAATAATAAAACAACGCCCCTTTGGGCGTTTTTTATTACTAATATTTTCCTACAAATCCGGCATTTTTTATTTTTTTATAAAATTTATATTTTTTCCACTTGACCAGCGAATCGGTTTTATTCTAAGATGTTTGTATAGACAAAGGGAACAGTTTAAAAAACCCAGAAAACCAATAAAAAACCGGTATTCTGGGAAAAATAAAACAAAATAAATGTAATTTTTATGTAAATGTGTAAATACGTCAGTAAATACAAAAAACATAAAAATTATACGGAATAAAAAAAAGAAAAGGAGGGTAAAACCATGCAAACAAATATCAAAGACATTATGATTGCCCTGGATCAAGTATTAACAACAACTGTATGGGTCAATCAGGATCGCCAAATCGTATCACTTAGCGATGAATTACATATCGGCAATAACAATGCACCACGTTCAATCGAAGATTTGCCACGTACATCATTGATTGGTGCCTATGTTTCGTTGCAAATTCGTACAGATAATTTTGACATCGCCGCAGAAACATTGGAAACACAGGATTTAGCACTGCGCGTTAAATCAATGGTTTTCGCAGAAGCGAAAAAGATTTTAGATGCAGCAAAACCAAGTATGTCAGGTAAAACGTTCAAGGCCGCATAAGTAAGTTTCCAGATAACTGGAAGGAAGGGAGAACTGCCGACAAAGTAATTTGTCGGCAGTTTTATTTAACGATCATGATGAAACATACAGCCACAGTGGTGTGGTTCTATTTTCTTTTCTGCCGTTTTTACTTTCTTTTCTACTTTCTTGACCGCCTGTTTAACGGATTTTTTTGCTGTTTTTAATTTATCTTTTTTTGCCAATGTCATGTATTCCTCCTTTGGTTGGCAAAAAAATTATACCGCGTTAGCGGTATAATAACTATCTGTATAAAAACCTAATAATATTACTCTGTTGGTTGCAATTCAGAACGAATAGCGGACAATTCAGATGCACGCTTGGCAATTTTGTTGTTTAAATTCGCATGCGATAAATCAGCCGCATATTTTATAGAATTTGCAAATGCCAGCGCATCACTGTTTCCATGTGTTTTGACCGAAAACCCATTAAGCCCCAAAAATGTTGCGCCTGCATATGAACGTGGATCCAATTTGTGTTTCAGACGCTTGAAAACATGAACTAAAAAGAAAGATCCAACCAATGCCAGCAAAGAACCCTTTAAATTTGCCTTTAGAACGCGCGAAACCATTTTAGCGGTACCTTCAACCGTTTTTAACATAACATTGCCTGTAAACCCATCTGTAACGACAACCTGGACCACACCAGCGGTCACATCATTACCTTCAACAAAACCAATATAGTCATATGGCAATTTATCACGATGCGCCATTAACACATCATTTAATTCCTTTAACGTGTCACGACCCTTGGTTGTTTCTTCGCCAATATTCAAAATACCAAGTTTTGGTTTTTTCATATTCCCAATTACTTCGGCATAAACACTGCCCAAAATAGCAAAATCAAACAGGTTTTCCGCACTGCACTGAACATTTGCCCCCAAATCAAGGCCAACAACACGTGAATCACCGTTCCCAGACGGCAACATTGTTGTTATCGCAGGACGCGATATACCTTCAATTGTTTTTAATGCCAATTTAGACAACGACATCAATACCCCAGTGTTTCCCGCACTGATTACCACAGATGAATTGCCCATGCGAACATCGTTTATCGCCATGTACATTGATGTATTCTGGGCATGACGAATTACATCGCGAATCTTGTCGGTTGGTTTGATAATGTCAGGCGCATCCACAACAACACAATTACGCATTACACGTGGATATTTTGACAATATACGGTTTAAAATCTGGGCATCACCAAATATGCGAAAAAACACTTTTTCTTCGCCATATTGGTACAAGAACTGATTTATTCCACCCAATGCCGCAGCCGGACCCTTGTCCCCACCAAATGCATCAATCGCTATAATTTTTTTTGTTGATTGTGTCATGCTAATAAAAAAGGCAGAATTCTGGCACGAACACCACGCACCACCATTCCGCCACAATGTGTTCAGTTATTATTTTGCGCCACATGCAGGACATACATGATGTGGGCGTTTCTTTTCACCGCACGCTTTGCATACACTGCAAGGCATAACCTTTAATGCATCATGTGATTGACGTTGTGCACTGCGTGCTTTACTTGTTTTACTTCTTGGCGTTGCCATTTTGCTATCCTTTTATCTTACGACGTTATATTTTATTACAATCTTGCAGATTTGCAAGAAAAACTTTATTCCGATATTACACGCGCCACAAACATACCGTGATTATGCATAAAACCAATCACAGCATCATGATCGTCCAAACCAAAATAAAATTTATAGCCCTGTTTTTCCAGATTTTCAATCGTATGCAATTTATATTCTGCGGTTGTGCCAGGGTAATCGTGCGATTTACAAAATACGCGCTTTTTTATATTCGGCAACAGACCGTCAATAAACGCGTCAACCTTTGCCTGACCCATGGCCCAACGACCAGTGATAAAAACAATTGTAAAATCACGTCCCAGTGTTTCCAAAACACGTATCATGTTCCAGTTTGGTTCACCAAAACGGTCATAATCAGGCACCGCGAACTTCTTGCTCACGACACCATCTATATCACAAAAAATTGCAGGTACTTCTTGCATAACAAAAAATTTGCCCGACATGTCATATTTATGACACACGGGCAATGTTTTTCCTATAGGTTAAATATCCAACAACTGTTGTTGTTCGCCACCTTCACGTGCCAATTTTTCAGCACGTTCTTCTTCCTTGGCAATTTCGCGCACACGACGAACGTATGCACCTGTTCCCACAGGAATCAGACGACCAACAATCAGGTTTTCATTGATACCAACCAATTTATCGGTTGATCCACTAATCGCAGCATCCACCAAAACCTTGGTTGTTTGTTGGAACGATGCGTTGGATATAAATGAACGTGATGTCAATGACGCACGAGTCAAACCAACCAAAACCTGTGATGCTTCGGCGATGCGACCACCATCGTGTGCAACACGTGCATTTTCTTCTTCAAAATCAACACGGTCAACAACCTGGCCCATCAAGAAACCTGTATCACCTGGATTCGTAATTTCAACACGACGTGTCATTTCACGAATCAAGATTTCAATGTGTTTGTCATTAATGGCCACACCCTGCAAACGGTAAACCTGCTGGATCTGTTCAACCATAAATGTTGCCAATGCTTTCTGACCCAAGATACGCAAAATATCCTGAGGTACTGGTTCACCGTCAACCAATTTGTCCGCCTTGCGAACGGTATCACCACTGCGCACCAGCAAATTTGTTCCCTTTGGAACAGCATATTCAACAGGTGCTGTGCCATCATCAGGTTCAATACGGATGATAATTTTGGACTTAGAATCTTCCAATTCGACCGTACCGTCAATTTCAGCCAACAACGCAGGGTTTGCAGGATGACGAACCTCTAGCAATTCTTCAACACGTGGCAGACCGCCCGTAATATCGCTTGTCTTTTTGGTCTGGACAGGAATACGTGCCAAAATATCACCCGCCTTGACTGTATCACCGTTATTAACATTTAATACAGAATATATAGGCAACAGGTATTCAGCAATCTTCTTGCCGCCCAATGATATTACTTCGCCCTTATCATTAACCAATGTGACCGATGGATTCAACGCTTTCTTGGTATTTGTTTTCCAGTTAATAACCTTGCGCGATACAATACCGGTCATGGCATCAACTTCTTCCAAATAAGATACGTTTTCAATCAAATCGTTAAAGCATACTGTTCCGTCTTTTTCGGCAATGATTGTGTTGGAATATGGATCCCATTCTGCAACCTTATCACCCTTAGCCACTGTATCACCGTCATTAACAATCAACATAGACGCATATGGCAATGCCATGCTGAACAATTTTGAACCCTTGGCATCAACAACGGCAATTTCACCGTTACGTGACAGAACGATAACGCGTCCTGCGGAATTCTTGATTGTATTAACGCCTGTGAATTTGACTTTACCAGCAACAGGAACTTCTATAAAGTGGCTTTCGGAACCACCCTCAGCAATACCACCAATATGGAAGGTACGCAACGTTAACTGTGTTCCAGGTTCACCAATGGATTGACCTGCAACAACACCGACCGCTTCGCCAACATGAACCAATGTTCCACGCGACAAATCCATACCATAACATTTTGCACACAGACCGTCACTGCAACATGTCAAAACACTGCGAACATCAACACTCGGCAGGCCAGATTCATTAATCTGTTTCGCTGCCGCCTTGGTAATCAATTCACCGGCAGGAACGATAACTTCCTTGGTCACAGGATTGATAACATCACATGCCGCTGTACGACCCAATACCACGTCACCCAATGGCACAGATAATGTTGAACCCTGATATACTGGCTTTGCAGTAATGAATTCAGATGTTCCACAATCGTGTTCAGTAATAACCGTGTTTTGCGCCAATTCAACCAAACGACGAGTCAGGTAACCTGCCTCAGCGGTTTTCAAAGCGGTATCTGACATACCCTTACGCGCACCGTGGGTTGACGTAAAGTATTCAGACATGGTTAAACCTTCCTTAAAGTTCGAAATAATAGGAACTTCAATAATTGAACCATCTGGCTTCTGCATCATACCACGCATACCCGCCAACTGCTGAATCTGACCCTTAGATCCACGGGCCTTGGACACAGCCATCATATGAATAGAATTCCAATTATCACCTTCGGTCTTACCCAATGCAGCATATGCCATATCACCCAGTTTATCGGTTGTCTTCTGCCACAGGTCAATCAATTTGTTATGACGTTCACCACTGGACAACAAACCGTTTTGATATTGCGTTTCAATTTCAGCGGCCTGTTTTTCAGTGTTCTTTATCATTTCATCTTTTTCAGCAGGAATAACGATATCATTAAACCCGATTGAAATGCCACTGCGTGCACCCTGTTCAAAACCAGTGTTCTTTAACGCATCGGCCAGCAAAATCATTGCCTTGTCGCCACAACGTTCATATGTTGTTGCCAATAAAGATTTGATTTCACCAGATGGCATAACCTTGTTCACCAAATCAAACGGCATTTTGTCTGACTTTGGCAATAATTCACCCAACATCATACGGCCAGCCGTCGTTTTGTATAATTTACCGTTAACACGTGCAACAATTGGTGTGTGCAATGTAATTGTTTTGTTTTGCAACGCCAACTGCACTTCGTCCATACCGGAAAAGCGTGGTGATTTATCAGTATGTTCGCCATTCATCAATGAAATATAGTAAATACCCAGCACCATATCCTGGGACAATACTGTCATAGGTTCACCGTTTGCAGGCGACAATATGTTGTTTGTTGACAACATCAATGTACGTGCTTCCAATTGCGCTTCTAACGAAATTGGCACGTGAACAGACATCTGGTCACCGTCAAAGTCAGCATTAAATCCCTTACACACCAATGGGTGCAGACGGATTGCCTTACCTTCTATCAAGACGGGTTCAAACGCAATCAGTGACAATCTGTGCAATGTTGGTGCACGGTTCAACAATACAGGATGTTGGTAAATAACCTTTTCCAAGATTTCCCATACGATTTCTTCACCGTTTTCAACCATTTTACGTGCGGTTTTCAACGTATTTGCATAACCACCCGCCAACAAACGTGCAAACACAAATGGTTTAAATAATTCCAATGCCATTGTTTTTGGCAAACCAACCTGGTGCATATTCAATGTTGGTCCAGGGGTAATAACCGAACGACCCGAATAATCAACACGTTTACCCAACATGTTCATACGGAAACGTCCAGATTTACCGCGCAATGAATCAGACAATGATTTCAATGGACGACGATTCTGGGATACCATTGGACGCGCCTTGTGACCATTATCAAACAATGAATCAACCGCTTCCTGTAACATACGTTTTTCATTACGAACGATGATATCAGGTTCATGCATTTCCATAAACCGTTTCAAACGGTTGTTACGAATAATAACACGACGATACAAATCGTTCAAATCAGATGCCGCAACGTGACCCGCATCCAATGTGACCAATGGACGCATATCTGGTGGAATCACAGGGATGATATCCGGCAACATCCATGCAGGTTCTGTTTTAGAATCCAAGAATGCTTCAACCAATTTCAATTGTTTGATGATTGATTTACGTTTTGCCTCTGACTTGGTTTCCGCCAATTCTGCACGCAGACGCGTTCTTTCATCACCCATATCCAAATTTGCGATAATTGCACGAACACCTTCGGCACCAATGCCAACACGGAAAGAATCTTCACCAAATTCTTCCTTCTTTGCCTGATATTCATCTTCACTGATGACATCATACAATTTCAAACTAGTAAGCCCTGGTTCAATAACGATATACGCATCGTATGAAATAACCTGCTCTAACTTCTTTTGTGGCAAATTATTCAACAGTGTTGCGATTTTACCTTCACGCAAGAACCATGTGTGTGCCACAGGCATCGCCAACTTAATATGCCCCATACGTTCACGACGAACAGACGATGGGCCAACTTCAACCCCACAACGTTCGCAAACAACCCCGCGGTATTTAATACGTTTATATTTACCGCATGCACATTCATAATCTTTTACTGGGCCAAAGATTTGCTGACAAAACAAACCCTCGGGTTCTGGTTTCAAAGAATGATAATTGATGGTTTCTGGTTTTTTAACCTCACCATGTGACCACGACAGAATTTCCTCTGGGGACGCAATGGTAATACGCAGTGCATCAAACTGTTCTTTGGTTTCAATTTGTCCAAATATCTTTTGCAACATATTTGTCATGTATTCTGCTCCTTTTAGTCGCTTAAAAGTGCTTTGCGGCAGCGTGCTGTGGGTCACCCCACAACATGCGCCCGCTGCCACATTAATCTATTTTCTTTGGTGTCATCGCCAGACCCAATCCACGCAATTCGCGAACGAATACGTTGAATGCTTCTGGGGTGCCGGTTTGGATATCATTGCTGCCGGAAATGATGGCTTCATACATCTTGTTACGGCCGGTAATATCATCAGATTTCACCGTTAACATTTCACGCAACAGATGTGCGGCACCATGAGCTTCCAATGCCCACACTTCCATTTCACCCAAACGCTGACCACCCATGTGGGCCTTACCAGACAATGGCTGTTGTGTAACTAATGAATAGTTGCCAACAGAACGTGCATGAATCTTTTCGTCAACAAAGTGATGCAATTTCATCATGTACATAACACCAACCGTCACAGGACGTGCAAATTTTTCACCCGTCATACCATCATACAATGTGAACTGACCGGTTTCTGGCAGTTTTGCCAATTTCAACATTGATTTAATATCATCCGGACTTGCCCCGTCAAATGTTGGGGTTGCCATTGGAACACCATCACGCAATAACGCGGCTTCGGCACGAACATCTGTATCGGTCATTTTGGCTAATTTTTCAGCTGTGTCTTTGCCATAAATCTTGCCCATGATGTTACGCAAATCGTCCGTTACGGCACGTTTTTGTTTAACTTCGTCCAAGACCTGGCCAATTTGCTGACCCAATGTGCGCGCCGCCATACCAAGGTGAGTTTCCAAAATCTGGCCAATGTTCATACGTGAAGGCACACCCAATGGATTCAAAACGATATCAACTGGGGTTCCATCTTCCATATGTGGCATATCTTCAATTGGAACAACCTTGGATACAATACCCTTGTTTCCGTGACGACCCGCCATTTTATCACCAGGTTGCAATTTCATTTTATGTGCAATGTACACCTTGACTTCTTTCAAGACACTGGCACTTAATGAATTGCTTTCTGTTGCCTTGGCAATTTCAGCATCGGCCTTTTCATTTAACAATTTTAATTTGATTGTTAATTCTTCACGCAATTCATCCAGTTTTGCCTGGGTTTCTTTGTTCTTAACAACCAATTTTTTAACATCAGATGCCTTGATTCCTTCAAATACTTCGGCTGTGATTTTCTTGCCAATAAATGGTTTGATACTGCCGGTGCCAGAATCAATTGTTTGACCTTCTACGATTTGGAAAACCTGTTCTGCGAAACCATTTTCAATGATGGATGTTTCTTCATCACGATCCTTGTTGATTTTCGCAATTTTTTCCAATTCAATCATCTGGGTACGTTCATCTTTCTTAACACCATGACGTGTCAAAACATTAACGCCAATAACGGTACCTTCTTCGTTTGGTCCAACACGCAGAGATGTATCCTTTACATTTAATGCCTTTTCACCAAAGATGTTACGCAACAGTGCTTCTTCGGGGGTCAACAATGTTTCAGATTTTGGTGAAACACGACCAACCAAAATATCGCCCTGTTTTACACGCGCACCAACGTAGATGATGCCAGATTCATCCAAATTCTTTAATGATTCTTCACTGACGTTTGGAATATCACGTGTGAAACTCTCAGGCCCTAACTGAGTATCACGAACCTTGAATTCTTTTTCAACAATCTTAACAGACGTAAACGCATCATCACGTGAAATACGTTCTGAAATCACAATTGCGTCTTCGTAGTTATAACCACGCCATGGCACAAATGCGACCAATACGTTACGACCCAATGCCAATTCACCATAATTCATTGATGAACCATCAGCAATTATATCGCCCGCAGAAATACGGTCACCGACATGAACCAATGGTTTTTGGTGAATCAATGTTTCACTGTTAGAACGTTCAAATTTTTCCAGGTTATAAATATCCACACCCGTCACAACGTTGCGTGAATTCATACATTTAACCACGATACGATTTGCATCCACAGATTCAACAACACCGCTGTGCTTTGCAACCTTACCAGTGCGGGAATCACGTGCCACTTCGCGTTCAATGCCGGTACCAACCAATGGTGCCTGGACACGTAATAGCGGAACGCCCTGACGTTGCATGTTTGAACCCATCAATGCACGGTTAGCGTCGTCATTTTCCACAAATGGAATCAGTCCTGTGGCGATGGATACCACCTGACGTGGTGCCACATCAATCAGGTCAACTTCGACCTTTGGAATCATGGTAAATTCGCCATCAACACGCGCAGTTACCATATCTTCGGTTAAAACACCAGATGCATTTGTTGGGGTATTACCCTGGGCAATTTTGTGACCCAATTCTTCATCAGCGGTCAAATATACCAATTCGTCTGTAACCTTGCCATTTTTAACAACATAGTATGGCGTTTCAATAAACCCATATGGATTTACACGTGCATATGTTGCCAAATGGTTAATCAGACCAATATTTGCACCTTCGGGTGTATGAATTGGGCATAAACGACCATAGTGTGTCGGATGAACGTCACGCACATCAATCCCAGCACGTTCACGGTTCAATCCGCCAGGACCCAACGCAGATATACGACGTTTGTGTTCCAATTCAGCCAACGGATTATACGCATCCATAAACTGTGACAACTGTGATGTTCCCAAGAATTCAGATACCAATGACATTAATGGCTTAACATTAATAACATCCTGAGGCTGCATATTTGCAATATTCGGTGAAGACAAACTTTCACGAACCAAGCGGTCAATACGCAACATACCCGTACGGAATGTTTGTTCCAACAATTCACCAACTGTACGTACACGACGATTTGACAGGTTATCAATATCATCAATTGTATCCTTGTGATCAATGATGTTTGTTAAGGTCTTTAACACCGCCAAGAAATCAGATTTGGTCAACAAACGATCATCTTCGGGACGTTTACCAGAATCAATCTTTAAACGTTTGTTCATTTTGAAACGACCAACCGCAGATAAATCATAATATGATTCATCAAAACCCTGACGCAAGAACAGATTTGTCGCTGCTTCAACCGTTGGACGTTCGCCCGGACGAATAATGTTGTAAATTTCAATCAACGCATCATCACGATTTGTAATTTTATCTGCAATCAAAGTGTTGCGCATATGTGCAGTAATTGTTGCATTATCAATCGCAATTAGTGATATTTCCTTGACACCTAATTTTGCAATATCAGACAAAATTTCTTCGGTGATTTCGGTACCGGCAGGATATAAAACTTCGTCGCCATTCATGATTGGGTCAAACAAATATTCACCAACCAATGATTCAGATTCAACACCATATTCCTTGACTGCACTTGTAATTTTGGATAAACGTTTTGCGTTTAATCTGTCACCCTTAGACGCCAATGGCTTTTTATCCTTGGTTCCCAAAATATCATAATTCAAACGGAATTTATCTAAACCTTCAAAATTTGCTGTGTTACCAACCCAAATTTTGCCATTGAATGACAAAGGTAGACGTTTGTAAAACGCACCCAGTATTTCAGTATCAGACATACCCTTGATACCCAATTTACGTGGATCCGCATTCCATTTCTTTTCTTCATCAGCCGCCGGCAAGCAACGTAACAAAACCGTTGCAGGAATTTTACGACGACGATCAATACGAACATAAATAACACCCTTGGATTCTTCAAAATCAATCCAGCTGCCATGTTCAGGAATGATACGTGCTGTATATGTTGTTGGGTTTCCAGCAACCTTGGCTTCTTTTGTGGTTGCGAACACGACACCTTGGGCACGATGCATTTGTGATACGATAACACGTTCAACACCCGCAGCGATAAAGCTGCCACGTTCTGTCATCAATGGAACTTCGCCCATAAATATTTCTTGTTCTTTGATATCACGAAGTGTTTTTTTACCATCTTCTGCGACATCCCACAAAATCAATCTCAACTTCAATTTCAACCTGCGTGAATAATTCATATTACGCAGCATACATTCCTTTACATTATAAACAGGTTTTTCAAGTTTATATTCCACAAATTCCAAGTCCGCAACACCTGCGTAATCTTTGATTGGGAACATAGATGAAAAAACGTTTTGCAAACCAATGTTTTTACGTTTTTCAGGTTCAACATCTGCCTGCAAAAAATCTTTGTAAGAATTGTATTGTATTTCAACTAAATCAGGAAGTGGAGTTTGCAAAAAACTTTTACCGAAAGATTTTCTAAGTTTCTGGATAACTGCCATGGGTATCAATCCTTTTTTTATATATGCGTTTTGCAAACGAAACAGTTTGTATGTTTTTCGCACCTGCGCCCGCCACAGAAAAATTCCATGACGGGCATAGATGACGCTGCGGTTTCCCACAACGATTTTTTATTTGATAGATATTATTTCAATTCTACCTTTGCGCCAGCGGCTTCCAAAGTAGCTTTCATTTTGTCAGCTTCGTCTTTGGCAACAGCTTCTTTAACGGCCTTTGGTGCAGATTCAACCAAAGCTTTTGCTTCGCCCAAACCTAAACCTGTGATGTCTTTAACAGCCTTAATAACAGCCAATTTGTTTGCACCAGCTTCTGCTAATACAACATCAAATTCTGTTTTTTCTTCGGCCGCAGCAGCAGCAGGACCAGCAGCAACTGCAACAGCAGCAGCAGCGCTAACGCCCCATGTTTCTTCCAATGCTTTGGATAATTCAACTGCTTCTTGGACAGTTAATTTTGACAATTCTTCAACTATTTTTTGAATGTCTGCCATTTTATTACTCCTTTAGAGTTTTAAGTTAATTCTTTTTTCCATACTCTGCGGAAACACGCGCCAAACGCGATGCAGGTTCAACCAATATACGCGCGATAGTAGAACGAATTTCCAACAGGGAAGGAAGCTTGGATAATTGCACGATGCCATCCATATCTAAAACATCTGCATCCATTTTACCACCAACGATTGTCAAATTTGGATGTTCATCCGCAAATTTGGCCAATACTTTGGTAACCGCCAATGCATCTGTTGCAAATGCAACCGCCGTTGGACGTTTCATCATATCGGATACAGGCGCAAAATCGGTATCTTTTAATGCCAATTTCATCAAACGGTTTTTGACAACTTTGAACAAAGAAACCTTGTCACGTAATTCATTACGCAAAGATTCCAATTCTTTAACCGTCAAACCATGATTTTCAACAACGAAAATACCGTTTGCATCTTTCAAGGATGACTGCAACGCTGAAATCAAATCTGATTTTTCTTCGCGTTTCATTATATCATACCCTTACTTCTTCTTGTTGTTAACTTTCCATCCAGATTGCTCTGGGTGGGGCTTGTTGTTCCTGCCCCAAAGAATTTTCTTTGTCTATGATGGAAATTAAGCTTGCGCACCATCAGTCTCGGACAGAAATCTCAGTTGGATGTGCACGCGAAAAACACATACACATCCTGATATTATTTTGCTTCAACCTTTAAGCCAGGGCCCTGGGTTGTTGCAACACTGCATGCCAGGATATATTGACCCTTAGACGATGCAGGTTTTACCTTTTTCAACTGTTCAATCAATGCATTTGCATTTTCAACCAATTTATCAGTTGCAAATGACATTTTGCCCAAACCAGCATGAATAATCCCGTTCTTTTCAGCACGATATTCAATCTGACCAGCCTTGGCAATTTTGACAGCCTCACTAACATTGTTTGTTACTGTACCTAATTTTGGATTTGGCATCAAACCCTTTGGTCCCAAAACACGTGCCACTTTGGACATCTTTGGCATCATGTCAGGTGTTGCGATCACACGGTCAAAATTAATATTGCCCGCTGCGACCTGATCAATCAATTCTTCGCCGCCAACAACGTCAGCACCTGCTTTCTTGGCATCATCCTGTGCATTGACAGTAAATACTGCAACGCGCACAGTTTTACCTGTGCCGTTTGGCAAAGATAACATACCACGAATGTTTTGGTCATTTTTTGTAACATCAATACCCAAACGGATAGCGATTTCCAATGTTTCGTCAAACTTTTTAGAACAATATGGACGCAATGCTTCAATTGCATCTGCGATTGCATACACCTTATCTTTGTCCAAATTTGCCCATGTTTGTTGTTTTTTTGTCTGTTTCATTGTTAATCCTCCACCTTTACGCCCATAGAACGGCATTGACCCGCAACAATATTCATAGCAGATTCAATGGTAGAGCAATTCAAATCAGGCATTTTATCCTGGGCAATCTGTTTGATTTGATCTTTGGTTATTGTGCCAACGAAATCACGACCAGGTTTATGTGAACCAATTTTAAGTTTTAATGCTTTTTTAATATAATACGACACAGGTGGTAACTTCATAATAAATTCAAAGCTACGATCTGTATAAACAGTGATTATACATGGAATTGGCATTCCAGGTTCTTTATCAGCCGTTTTGTCGTTAAATTGTTTGCAGAATTCAGCGATGTTAACACCCGCTGCACCTAGCGCAGGACCAATCGGTGGCGCAGGATTTGCTTGTTTTGCAGGGACGACTAGTTTGACAATCCCTTTAACTTCTTTTTTTGCCATTTTTTCACTCCATTGTTATGATGCATATGCATCTGGTTGTGTTGTGGTACGATATGGCGTATCTACCACAATTTCGGCGCGTTATTACGCCTAAACTCTTTCTACCTGTGTAAAGTCAAGTTCAACACTGGTTTCACGACCGAATACCAAAATCGTAGCGGTCATTTTTTGTTTTACATTGTCCACTTCGGCAACAACACCGTTAAACCCATTGAATGGACCATCAATAACATGCACTTCTTGACCAACTTCGTATGTGGTTTCGTCTGTGACCACAGAACCTTCTTCAACCTGTTTCAACAGACGTCTTGCTTCTTCTTCACTAACCGCGATTGGTTTCTGTTTTGCACCCAAAAACATAACAACCTGGGGCATCAATTTGACCAATGAAAAGGTTTCGTTATTCATAATCATTTGCACGACGATATATCCAGGAAAGAACTTCTTTTCAGATTTAACGCGTTTTCCGGCCTTGATTTCCATAACTTCACGCGTAGGAACCAAAATTTCACCAAAATACGCATTCAGACGGCGTTTATCAATCTGTTCACGCAAACCGCGGGCAACCTTGTCTTCACAACCTGTATGAACATTTACAACAAACCATTGCATTTTATCTTCCATTGCATATCCTTTGTCGTTTTTAGAAAATCCAACTAACGATTGCGTTCAAAACCCAATCAACCAAAAAGAAAAATAACGCCGCAGCCGCAGAAAACACCAAAATCATTATTGTTGCACGAACAACCGTATCACGCGATGGCCAAACAATTTTAAACCATTCACCACGCACAGATTTAATATATTCAAACACTTTTTTCATACTATTTTTCCAACACTTCTGCGACTTTTGTTCAAATTGTTCCAGTTGTGACAACTGAACCAACTTGGCAGGGGCAAAAGGAATCGAACCCTTATCCGCGGTTTTGGAGACCGATATTCTACCGTTGAACTATGCCCCTATAAACCCATTACGTACCATATTACCCCGTTAGTCTGTGGCAAGATAGCACACACATACAAAAAATCAAGCGGAAATATTATAATGTTTAAAAAAATTTGACGCAAGTAAAAAGTTAGTTGTTCTCACAATCATTTTTTTTGAAAAGAGATTCACTTTTTACTTGCACAATATTTATATTTTTTTCTACAATCCACTTGATAACAGGGGGAGAAAAACTTGCAAACCCGCATGCAACCGCCATTTTTAATGTCGCGTATATTGACACTGGTTTTGGCCAGTGCGGTTGTCGTTTTAATCATTATGGTCGTGACACTGGGCAAAATGTTTCCTCTGGATCGTCCACAGGTGTTCTTTTTGACAACACAACCAACGGCAGATGTTGAGATAACACTGACCGAAATGCCGAAAAACGTTGAAGATTTTAAGAAAAACTTCATTATGGAATACATCAAGGCGCGCAACGAGATTGTTCCAGACATGACTGTTATGCAACGGAAATGGTCCGAAGGTGGTATAATAGATACCCTGTCAAGCAACAAGGTGTTTGCTGAGTTTATTAATCAAAATGACGATATATGGTATGCCGTATTACAAGATGCCGATAATTTCCCCGGTGTTTGCACTGTTGAATTCCCATCAGAAGTGTTTTTGCCGTTTGCAGAAAACACATATCAGGTTAAATTCATATATACATGCAATTTGGGTGGACAAACCCGCATAAAAGATTATACAATCAAATTGAAATTAGAAACTGGGGACACTGAAAAGTGGTCTGACAGATTGGATAATCCGCTTGGGATGCGGGTTATAGAATATTCTGTGATGGATGGAAATTCAGACCCATTATCTGAACTAAACCATCTGGACAAGTAAAATTAAGGTAAGGAAAGAAAATGAGCATTACAAAATCTATACTGAACATATCTTTATTTTGCATGGTGGCGGTTGGTGTTATGCCTGCAATGGCTGAATATAATTTTTCGTGGGAAAACGCCAATGCAAATATGGCAAGTGGCAGTGTTAAGCCAGGATATGCCCAATTATCATGGTCACAGGGCGCGGTTTTGCCAATAAAATTGCGTGATGGTATGGTCACAATGATTTCCTTGCCAAATGGCGAACAAATTGCAGATGCGGTTGTTGGTGATCAATCATTGTTTTCAATTGAAACAACCCAGGGTGACCGAACAATGTTTGTGACCCCCACCGGTGGTAACGAAGGTATCAGCACAAATATGATTGTAATGGGGCAATCGGGCAACAAATATATATTCTATTTAACTGCAGAACCATCCAGTTCCAGCGAAGTTGCCTATTCCCAGGTTGACATTATATTAGATGGCAATTCAAATTTACCAAATATTGCACAAAAAACGACAACATCTGGCGGAATGGCGTCTATATTTAAAAAGAAGGCATCGGCATCAAACACTGTTGGGGTTGATGGTGAAGATTATGGTTGGATAAAGACCATGAAAATAGATCCTTCTGAATTCCGTTTTGATTTGGATATTTTCGTTCCAAATCCTGACGATTATGTGATTGCACCCGAACGTGTATGGCGCGATCGTGTATTTACGTATATTGATTTTGGTGACAAGGTTATTTCTATGACTCAGCGTCCTGTGGTGTCATTGTTGGTTGAAGGTGGGGAATCACCCGTTAGTTTCCGTACAGATGGCGAAGATAGCCGTTTGTTGATTGTTGAAGCGGTTGGCGACATGGTATTACGCAGTGGTCAACGTATCGTATGTATCAAAAGACGTGCAAAGCCATTTTTGATTGCAGACACTGCAAGTGTTATGGCATTGGCAGAGGCCAATGTTGCACAAAGTATGATGTCTGGACAATCGTTGAATAATATTGCCTATAATGCAGATACATATGCGATGAACGCAGACGTGAATTATACTGGGACCCCTGTATTTGTTTCAGATAACACCGTACCATCTGCAAACGGGTATTATATGCCTGCGGGATACAGCACAGGTTCAGCATCTACATCTGGGCTGACGATGTTACCTATGGCGCGTGAAACAGCGGGTTCTTATTTACCACAAACAAACATACCACTTATAACCAGTAATCAGGTTGGTGTTGCGGTTGAATTAAAATCAGATACATCTGTTAAGGCATTAAATGACTATTGGACTGGATTACTTGCTAAATTTAGTGGGGATTCTGGGGCTGGGTTATTAACACCGTATAAGGATATGGTTTTCTTTGCTGTTGATGAACAGGGTGTTGGTGATTTGGGTTCAACATCTTCAACTGCGCGTTTATATCGCCTGCGTATTGGACCAATGGCGGATATTGATACGGCCCAAAAGTTATGCGATCAGTTGTTAAAGTTCAGTGGAACATCCTGTCACGTCGTTAGAATTCAATAAAGCGGTTTGTTTGGTATGAGTAAGTTAAAAGATCAATTTAATTCTATGCGCGAAAACATGCCAAAGGGCGTGATGTGGTTGCTGTTAATTGCAACATTTATCGTGGTGTTGATATTATTGACGCTAATATTTACACATTCTAACAAGGAAGGCGACAAGGAACAATCAACACCTAACGTTGAACAAATTTATTTGAACATTGCCCCTGATGCAATTGATTGGGCTGATACGCCCGTAGATACAAAGAAAACAGAAAAAATAAAGGTATCTGCGACCGCACCAATCAAAGTATCCAAGGTTAGATTGGTTGATGATATACAAAATCTAACAGTTAAAGAAACCTGTACCTTGATTTCTGTGGCCCCAGATTTTCCTTGCACTGTAACTGTTGAATACAAACCAATGGCGGAACAGGAAAATAAAACAATACCATTATACATTGAATGGTACGGTGCAAACGAAACTATAGATATGGTTAAACAATCTGTGTTAAATATAACAATTGGTGCATTTAAGGAATATGAAGAACCAGTATATATTCCAACGCCTGTTATTGAACCTGAACCGGTATTTGAACCTGTTAAACAAGAAATACAAACAGCGGTTGAAGAAATTGCACCCGCATTGCCGGTTGTGTCAGATACCCCAACCGCACCATCAGAGGCATGTTCAGATTTCGCGCTGCCTGGTTATAATACAAACGGAACACAAATTGGATGGATAAAACCAGAATCTGGGACATATTATTTTCACCCATTTGATGACAAAGAATGTAATAATCCAACGGGCATATATAATCCGGATACTGGCATTATAATGGATATTAATAAATCTGGCAAAAAAATCGGAACAGACGCGGAACACATTGGATATTCGCCCATAATAAATGGGACAATGCCACAATTAAAATCAACGTCCGACACAACCACGCCTTCAAATTCAGTTCGCATTTATGGGGGAATGGGCAATTTAAAAGGAACATTTCTTGGTTCTGGGATGAACTTTATCAAGAATGACGTTCAAGCGGAAAAATACTTAGGATCTGGATTGGCGGAATCTGTGATATCATCACGCCCGTATGATCGGACATTCATATTACGTCAATTCAAACCAATCCCAGCCACAATCGTATCAGAGGTTCGTGCAGACCCCAGCATATATGGTTGCGATGGCAGTGGTAATTGTACAGGTGGTGGTATCCCGGTTCGTGCAACAGTAGACAGAAATGTTTATTCCGATAATGGTCGCACAATTATTTTACCAACTGGAACATTATTGTTGGGATATCTGAAGGGTGAATTGCCAGGACCATATAAATCAATTGGACGTATGCAAATTAATTGGTATCAATTTATTCGCCCAGATGGCGTAGAGTTTAATTTTGCTGGCGGCCAGGATCCATATTCGGCAGATGCCCAGGGCCGTGTTGGTGTTCCGGGTCATGGTAGCACAGATTATGTTGAACAGATTGTTATGCCTCTGCTAACGGCAATTGTACCGGCTGCGGTAAACCTGATTGCGCCAATCGCAGATACATTTGTTAATCAAATTGATTTGGATAATAATACGGTTGTCCAAAGTGGAACGGTTCGTTCATCCGAATTAGCCAAAAATCAAGTTATAACCGCCTGGAATCAGGTTGCACAGAAATTGTTGGTTGATGCATTGGACAATACAGTTCCCCCATTTTCAATCGCCGCGGGAACACGTATAACGGTATATTCACCAGTTGATTTAATTGTGACATGCGGTGATGACGAAGGTAAAAACTGTAAAATTTCTGAATATTCTAATAACAATCGTCGTCCATGGGCATCTGTAAATAATCTGGTTGGGGTTAATTACGCAGATTCATCATGGATTGGACAGGCCCGATCATTCCAAGTAAGTAATTGTTGTAACACTGATGGCACGGTTATCCAAAATTGGCAGGCAAGCCCAGCATGTAAGGATTATGATTATAGAACCCTGCTGTTTTCATGCCAGGCAAATCAATACCAAGCAATTAATAACGCGAAACAGGCGGCATTATATGCTAATCAATCTGATCCGAATAATGCAAATAGTGTTGCTGCTGCAACGGCAAATGGAACACAGGCGTATAATGAACAAGTATTAGGATTGAAATATAACGCAGATGGTTCTATACAAAATCCATTTAATTCATCCACCAATAATACGGCAGCTGCGGCGGCCCCAGTGATAACGTGCGAAGATGGTAATTTACCAGATACGTATGGTTGCTGCGCGGGCGAGGTTTATACAGATATGGGGGACCAAGGATTTAATTGTTGTCCTTCGTCAGGGGGCGATTGCTTCCCACCAATAAAATAAATCGTAATAGCAACCAAACAGACGTGCATTTTGTTGCACGTTTTTTTTTACGTAAAACAATAAATAAGAAAAATAGGAATAAAAGCCGATTCGCGACAAAAAATCTAAATACGTTTGCGAATCGGTTTTCCGATTCACATATCAACCAACGGTTGTAATTTTTGAATTTATTCCTGTTTTTATTTTAAACTACATTAACCAAAGGAGAAGAGAAAATGAACACACAAACAATAAAACAACCCGATACATTTCATAGCGCTGAACAAATGTGGTTTTGGTTTATATACTCTAAATCATTACAAAATGGCTATATTGGGCGCCACAGTACATCATCAAAGCGAGTATGCGAATTATTAGATTTTGAAACATTAATAACAAAATTATATTTATCTGGAAAACTGACCGACGAACAATTAAACGTTATGAAAATTTTTGGTGACAAACGGCGCGCACCCCATCAATATATTTGGGCTGAAAATCAGGCTGCATATCAATGGAAAACCGCAATGGATGTAATAGAAATGGCGGCACGTAAAAATGGATGGATTGAATAAAAGGATTGGTAATCATGGTTATTATAGGATTTTCAACAACAACTTCATTATTAATACCAAACATTTTGTGCAGCCATTTTAAACATTGTGCGGTTATAACACAAAAACACAATAAGATGTTTCTGTATCAATTTGTGCGGTATAAACACACCGACATCATAGAAATCAATGACAGTGGAATAAATAAATTGGCTAAATATGGGTGGGTATTCATCTACATACCTAAAAACATATCATCTGATTTTAATTTGCGTAATGCCATAACCTGTGTTGATATGGTCAAACGCGCAATCGGATTAAAACGTTTATCCATCCAAACCCCTGATAAATTATATCACTATTTGATTGGTATTTAATTAAAAATGCGCCAGATGGCGCATTTAGATTTATTTTGACCCACGTTTAATAATATACATCTGGACAATTCCAAATATATTAGATACCGTCCAATACAAAACCAAACCTGCCGGCATCCATGCAAACATAACCGTAAACATAATCGGCATCCATTTCATAACCTTTTGTGTTTGGGCAGCCATATCATTTTTATTCTTAGTATTCCCAGGTGATTGCAAATATTGTTGAACCCACATTGTCGCACCCATTAATATTGGCAATATAAAGTAAGGATCCATAACCGACAAGTCAGATATCCACAAGAAATGTGCACTGCGCATTTGAACAGATAATAGCAACGCCTTGTAAAGTGCAAAGAAAATTGGAATCTGAATCAGCATCGGCAAACAGCCCGACATTGGTGACGTTTTGTTTTTTTGATATAAACGCATCATTTCCATTTGCTGACGCTGTTTATCGTTTGGATACAGTGATTGAATCTTTTGCAATTCTGGTTGCATTTTTTGCATCGCAAGTGTGGACACGTATGATTTACGTGTTAATGGCCACATCAATATACGCACCAATATCGTAAAAATAATAATCGCAATACCATAATTACTGACCAAACCGTCCAATAAATTCAACGACCAAACCATCGGCCGGGATAAAAACCAAAACCAACCATAATCAATACTGCGCGCGATTCCCGGAATCGCAGCAGATGCCGTATTCAAAATCTTGCTATCACGTGGTCCAACATAAATATTTGTTGTTATATCCTTGCTTTCCCCCGGTGCAACAGATACAGATTCCGCCTTGATGTTTGCAGAGTATAAATCACCCTGCTTTTTGATACTAATTGTTTGGTCGTTTGAATCAATTGATGCGACCGTTTCCCAATATTGATCAACAAAACCAGCAAATCCAGATACCGTTGAATACGCATACGATTTTTTATCAAAACGTGCCCAATCTTCGTGTTCTATTTTGGAATTAGCATAAACAATTGAACCATTATAAACACCTGATGACGATTTCATATTGTTATACCGCAAAATATGGGCATAAGGTGCAAAACTGACATTACGACCAGAATTGTTTTTTATTGTATCCGTGATTGTTATTAAATAATTATTGGCAGTAACTGTGCGAGTAAAATCAATATGATCGGAATTACGCCATGACATTTTACCATCTGTGGATTTCCATACTGTTTTTATGTCTGGCGCAGTTGTACCAGATGGTGTAAGCCCAACCTCTATAAATGCACCATCACCAGAAACTAATGTGACAGAATCCGAATCATCTGAAACAGATGCCTTAAAATCTGACAACTTAATATTTGATACGCGAAGCCCCTGCACTGTCGCAAAAATTTTATCAGACGAAATATCTGATGTTGGCACAGATGACAAATCAACAACAACAGGTTCATCATTGGATATCGTATTTACATTATCCGTCTTGGGTGATAACCACAAAGACAGCAACCACCATGATAACAAAAACACAACCAACCATCCAAATAGCCCCGAAAAAAATGATGGTTTTTTGGCCGCATCCCTGCCTGCTGCCCACTGCGCAAATCCAGAATTATTATTATTCAAATATTGAACCATTTATTTACCCTTCTTTTTTAATATTAACAAATTCAAAATATACAAACATACACCAACAACTATACACACATCTGCAAAATTAAATGCCGGCCAGTGCCAATCGCCAACGTGCCAATCAATAAAATCTATGACTGCGCCAAAGCGAATTCTATCAATTAAATTACCAAGTGCGCCGCCTGCAATTAATGCCAATGGAAAACGTTCATAATCAGATGCACGCTTAAACAAATAATAAATAATCAATCCGATAATTATACCCGTTAACAACGTTATAATCCACGGTGCCGTATTTCCCAACGCCCGAAACATAGAAAAAGATGTTCCAGGATTCCAGGTAAAAACAATATTAAACCAATTAAATACATTACCCATTAAATATGGATACTTTACAATCGCCCACGCATTACCAAACAATGGCACAGCCCCTGTAATTGCGAACAACAGCATCCCCTTGACCAACTGGTCCAGCAATATTACGAATAGAATTGTCAGCAAATATTTTAATATTTTTTTCATTTTGTTTTCCCTGTCTGTGCAATATAGCAACAGACAGGTGCAAAATCAAATAAAAATGATTATCCGCGCAGTGGTATTTCCTGTAACTTTTCGTAGTTATTTTCACGCATATCATGCAACAAATCGCGAACCTCTTCACGTGAATATCCTAAACGTTTAAAGACACCCCAAACCAACCAAAAAGATGATTCAATAGTTTCTGGGAATGCCTCTGTTACGCCAGATTTTAACATTTCACGCGAATCGTATAAATTACGTGCACGTGCATATATCTTTACGTTTGGTGCAATCGCTTTGACAGATAACACTGCGTTATGTGCCGTTTCTGAATTATCCAGTGCAATTACAACTGCACGCGTATTACGTGGGTTAAGGCCAAAACTGCGCAATACCGCGATACTTTTCACATCACCATATGCACAATTTAATCCCATTTCACGTCCAACCATCACAGCATTTACATCTGTATCAATTGCAATATATGAAATGTTTTTGGCGGACAATATGCGCGCAACAATCTGACCAACACGGCCGAATCCGCAAATTACAACAGATGGTTTTGGAATATCCATCAGATGCAAATCTGCAATTTGTTTTTTATTACCCAAACGACCCGTACGATACATACGATCATATATCCACAAAATTAGTGGTGACGTTATCATTGATAAAACAATTATCGCGATTAATATTTCCTGATGATGCAAGGGGATTAAATCAATTCCACTGTTACGCATCATCTGTAACATTAACAATGCAAATTCACTGCCCTGGGCAAGTAAAACACCGATAAAGGCAGCATCTTGAATCTTTAATCTGCGCACACGTGCAACCATAAATATTGCGGCAAATTTTATACCAACCAAACCGATTAAGCCAACTAATATAAAATACCAACGCGATGCCAGGAAAGGTATATTTAACTCCATCCCTAATGCCACAAAGAACATCGCCAAAAATAATAATGTATATGGGGTTATTTCAGCACTAATTTGATGCCGGAATATCGTTTCTGATAATAAAATACCCGCCAAGAACCCACCCAATTCCATTGGCAAGCCGGTCAAACTGATAACCCACGCCCAAAAGAAAATATTTAACAATACTGCCAACAACATCGCCTCACGCGATTTGAAACGCGCAACCATTCGTAATAATGGATTTAAAATCGCACGACCGATTATAATCGCACCACCCACAAGTAATATTGTTAACACAGATATATCTATCAGTGTTGCACCCAAATCAAGTGTTTTGCCCGCCACAACTGGAAACGCCGCCATCAATGCAATAGCGACTAAATCTTGAAATAACAAAATGGAAAAACTTTGACGACCAACATATGTATTTAACTGATTTCGGCGTGTAAGTGTTGGTAAATCCTGAGATGTGCTGGACATTGCCAACATTAATGAAATCATTAAACATCCAATAACACCCCACGATGTAATATCAAACAATATCGGGAACAGCATTATTGCAACCATTAAAACCTGGGCACCACCAAAACTGATTAAAGTTCTGCGCATCGCCCACATACGTGACATACTGATTTCCAAACCAATCATAAACCACAAAAACAATATGCCAATATCACCCAATGTTGTCCAAATATTGTTCAATTCAAACAGACCAAATCCATATTTTCCAGATAATATCCCCGCCAGCAAAAACGCAATCAAAACACCAATTTTTGCATGGTTCATTACGCAGACAACAACAAACATTATAGATAAAAATATTAATATAGATGTCATCATGTGTTTCTCTCTCCTCTTTACCTTGAACTCAAAAAATACTATGGCACAAAGATAAAATTTATACCACCAGTTTTTTTGCGATTTCTAAAAATTTTTCGGGGCTTAAATTTTCGGCGCGTTCTGTCCCAGACAATCCAAACACCGACCAATCAACACCCGCAATTATTCCGCGTATCATTTTGCGACGTGTTGAAAATAATTTAGCCGTCAAATTTTCAACATTTTTTATATTTGTTATAGAATTAATTTTTTTATCATTTGGTATTATTTGAACAACCGCAGATTGAACCTTGGGCTGTGGCACAAATGCAGTATTTGGAACATTAAACAAAATTTTTGCATCTGCGACCAAACTGGTTAATACCGACAGGCGACCATATGCCTTGTCCCCAACGTGTGCAACGATACGGTCTGCAACCTCACGCTGAAACATCAATGTCATAGATTTTATTTTTGGTGATTTATTTTCTGCGACAATATGCAACCAATTTATTAACAATTCTGTTCCGACATTATACGGCAGATTTGAACATAACGCATAACTGTTTACACCAAATTTTGTAAAATCTGTTTTTAACGCATCACCATAAACAACCGTTAAACGCCCATTTGATGCAGATTCAATTTGTGACAAAATTGGTTCTGTCGCCCTATCCTTTTCAATTGCGATAACACGCTTTGCACCCGCCATCAATAGTGCACGTGTCAGACCAGCTGGGCCGGGTCCAACCTCTATCACAACACTATTTGTTATATCAGGAACACTGCGTGCGATACGACCAGTTAAGTTCAAATCAAACAAAAAATTCTGGCCGAATTGCTTTTTGGGTTCCAGACCTGCAGAACGCATCATATCTGATACAGGTGGTAAAGATGCAATCATATCAGTCATAACTTTTTACGCCCCCCAAATGCCAACGTTAATGTTCCGTCATCAATATAATCCAGATCCCCACCCAATGGCATTCCAGATGCCAGTTCTGAAAACGCAATATTATGTGCATCACCGATAACCGACATAATGTATGACTGAGTTGTTTTACCTTCAACTGTATTTGGCAAGGCAAAAATTATTTCGATAATATTTTCGTTTTTTATTCTGGCGGATATAGATGCGATATTTAAATCATCCGGCATTGTGCCATTTGCCCCAGATATCACACCACCTGTGATATGGTAACGCCCAAAATAAAACCCTGATTTTTCAATTACCCACACATCCGCCATATCGCGCACAACACATAATTGACCGTTAGAACGTTCATGGTTAGAACAAAATTCACACATATCTTTATCAGTTAAAACGCCGCAATTTTTACATGTATGAATCGTTTCTGCGGCGGATTGTAACGCAGCCGCCAATGCGGTTGCACGCCCCGTCTTATCCTGTAACAATGCCAAAACAATACGCTGGGCGGCACGCGATCCAACACGTGGTAATTTTGCAAACATCTTTATTAATTTTTCAATCTGCGAATTCATTCTGACACCCCAATTAATGAAACACATAACAATCAATACCGTTGGCGATGGCTTTGTTTTTGATTGATTGTGCAGATGATTCAGATAGCCCAGACGCACGAACACGATATAGGCCGTTTGGTGCCTGGGAAATCGTTGCATTTACACCAATGGCGTTTTTAACCTTTTGCACCTGAGCATCAGCAGAACCGTACGATGAAAACGCACCAAATTGAACGCCCGCATTTCCAGATTGCACAACCGCCTTTGGTTTATCTGTTGCATATTGTGCCATCGGATTATTCTGGGTAATTGGATGTGATTCAACCACAGATGCAGGCGCAACATCTGCGGGGGCAGTTTCACCAATAATATTAAAACCACGATTTAACATATTTGTTGCAGTAGATGCACGAACATCCTTGTCATTTGCACCCAAAACGACCGCTATCAAATGCGTATTTCTACGATGTGCCGTTGCAACCAATGAATATTTTGATTTGTTTGTGAATCCTGTTTTCATGCCATCACACCCGGGATACACGCCCAACAGGCGATTGCCGTTTGTGTATGTTTTGCCACCGAATGTCCATGTTTTAATTCCGAAATACTTCCAATATTGTGGGTAATGTTTATATACCGCAACCGCCAATAGCGCGATATCACGTGCGGTTGATAAATGATCATCATTTGGCAGACCCGATGAATTTTCAAAATTTGTGTTTGTTAATCCGATTTCACGTGCAACACGTGTCATTAAATCTGCAAAATTACCCTCCTTGCCGCCCTGCAGGTTTTCCGCCAAAACACGCGCGACATCATTTGCACTGTGCACTGCGACCGCCTTGATTGCATCTTCAACACTGATTTTGCTTCCCGCAGACAACCCCAGTTTTACCGGTTCTGCATTTGCCGCATTGTTTGACACAATTAAATAATCATCCAAATGCAGACGTCCATGTTCCAGTGCATCAAACGTTAAATACAGTGTCATAATCTTGGTCAAACTGGCGGGGTAATTCGCAACATTTGCATTTTCAGAATATAAAACACGCCCTGTATCCATATCTGCAACCAGCGCAGCACGATAGCCAGCCGCATTTGCGCCAAAAAACACAAATAAAGTTACTAAAAATGCGAAAAGGTTCCTCATGCCATATTAAGGTTAGTAAAAAAACAATCAGCAGGTCAATAAATTTATAATGCCATAATTATTACACCAATGTGCGTAAACTGATTTTTCGGTCATCAACAATTACAATATCACCAAAGTTGATTCCGCATGCATGCGCTGCGCCAAACGCATCGCGCATACCGAATAATTCAGGGTTATAAATCGGAATAACACCACGCGACAAACACAACTGGTTTGCAACAATTTCACTGCCACACACAGAAATAATCGGAACATCAGGACGACGGCACGCAATTTCAACACTGGTATTCCCATCCATATCAAAAACGACTATTGCTGGTGATTTATTCAATCGCACCATTGAAACCACCGAACGCGACCAATCATTGTCCGCACCACAATCAATATCAGACCAATCGTATGGATTTGCAATTGTATCCATATCTGCAAACGATAAAATCTTGGACATTGTTTCAATCGCCAAGATTGGATTTATGCCGACCGTTGTTTCCTCTGACGTCATGGTTGAATCAACACGCAAATATGCGGATGTCGCGACATCTGAAATCTCTGCCCGTGTGGGGAATTCAGATTCCACCATTGATGCCAACATTTGTGTCGCCATAATCACAGGTCGATTCATAGACCGGCACATGCGAATTATCTTACGCGATATAGATGGAACCTGTTCAAATGGAATCTCTATCGCCAAATCGCCACGCGCAACCATCACCGCATCAGATGCGGCAATAATATCGTGCAAGTCATCCAATGCCTGGGGGCGTTCTATTTTGGCAATTATTTTTATCGGCTTTGATGTGCGCGCCGTTATAAAATCACGCACAGATTCAATATCTGATGCGCGTTGAACAAAACTGACCGCGACAAAATCAGGATCCTTGGTTATGGCATATTCCAAATCCTGAATATCCTTGGGCGTTAACACAGGTGTATCTATCAGTGTATCCGGCAGATTAAAACCACGCCGCGACCATATTTCATTTCCACGAACAACCGTTGTTGTCACAGCCCCCGGTTTAACATCCGAAACACGCATTTCTATTTTGCCATCATTTAATAACACCCTGTCCCCAATGTGCAAAGATTGCAACACATCATCATGCGGCAGGCACACACGACGCGAATTACCCGGCCGCCTATCGTTATCAAAGGTAAATTTTTGCCCCACAACCAACTTATAATGCCCGTCTGTTTCAAAATCACCAATACGGTGTTTTGGGCCCTGCAGGTCAATAATTATTGCCACCGGCATATTTAATTCAGATGATATTTTACGAACAGAATCTATCTTATCCCCCTGAACATCACCAGTATCATGGCTAAAATTAAGGCGTACAGCATTTGCACCCGAATGAATTAATCCCATCAAAACGTCAGGTGTTTCGGATTGCGGGCCGATAGATGCGGTTATCTTGGTAAATTTATACATATCTCTCTTCTTGATTTTTACAATTTATGGTATATCATATTGATAGCAAATAAACAAGGGGAAAACATACAATGAAAAACGCAAATCACGGTTCAATTGACAACGAACAACTGGTCAACATTATTGAAAGAATTGAAAAATTAAATGAAGAAACTGCTGCAATTGCCGCCGACATCAAGGAAATTTATAGCGAGGCCAAATCTGCAGGATTTGATCCAAAGTATATTCGTCAAATGATACGTTTGCGTAAACTGGACCCGGATGAATTAGATGAAGCAGACGAATTAACCCAAATGTATAGAAACGCACTTGGTATATAATGAAAACCTTTATAAAAAACATTGAAGATTTCACCTGCGCCCATTGTGGCGCAGTTGTTCATGGAAACGGATATACAAATCATTGTCCAAAATGTTTGTGGTCCCGACATGTTGATAACAACCCTGGCGACAGATTGGCCGAATGTGGCGGCATGATGCACCCTATATCAGCCGAACCAACAAGCGATGGTTTTATAATTACACATAAATGCGAAAAATGTGGCAAAACAAAAAAACAACACAGTGCGGCTGATGATGATGCCTCAATTTTAATTACACTAACAACAAATCCTGAATTTATATTCGGGAAATAATCGGGCTTGACCGCGGTTGGCCTAAATTCCTATAATTTTTATATGCAGAATTTTTGGAAAAATCAGAATCAAAATTTCTTTCTGTGGGTGCCGATTGTTATGGCATTTGGCGCCGCCCTATATTTCACATTAAACACAGAACCCGAAATTCAATATCCTGTTATTGCGACGCTATGTATGGTGATTATTATATTCGCAAAAAATTTAAACAAAATATTACGATTAATCGGAATATTTTTATTTGGGTTTCTGTATGCTGTGTCTTTTGCACGTCTGATAAGCACACCTATAATACCCTATCCATTGCGGGATATTAATACAGATGCAACCGTTATAAATATTGATTATGGTAGCGATAAAAATCGGGCGATTTTGTCGGTTCCACTAAATGGTGGCTTGGCCAATGTTCGTCTGACATTACCAGAAATAACACAACCAATTCAAATTGGCGATAAAATCAATATTAATGCGACATTGTTTCCACCAAACAAAATGGATGCACCCGATACATTTGATTATGCACGATGGGCATATTTTAATAATTTAAGCGCAACTGGTTTTATCACAGAATATCAAGTCATCAACCACACGAATACAACATCATTTAACAATCTGCGTAATAATATTCACAACGATGCAAAATCAGTATTAACTGACGCATTGATACTAGGGTATAAAAACGCATTACCGGAAACACAACACGACACGTGGACAAACGTTGGAATTGCACACATCTGGTCAATCAGCGGTTTTCATATGACATTAATCGGTGGATGGCTGTTCGTATTGTTTTATTCTATATTTCGCATGATTGGATTTATTACGCGCCGGATACCTGCGCGAATTCCTGCGACAATATGTGCATGGATTGGTTTAATATTTTACGTCGGTATATCTGGGGCCAGTGTTGCAACATTACGCGCATTTTTGATGACGTCACTGATATTCCTGGCGATAATATTGGGACGTAATGTGATTAATTTGCGCAATGTATGTTTTGCCTTTTTAATTATATTTCTGATTAATCCGCACTACATAATGCAGGCGGGTTTTCAATTATCATTTGCGGCAATTTTCGGTCTGATTTGGTTTTGGAACAGAAACAAAACAAATATATTTGATGAACCAGAACGTAAAAACAAAACACTAAACACAATATATAAAATAATTATGACAACTGTTATTGCGACACTGTTCACATTGCCGTTTGTAATGACGCATTTTAATTCTGTTCCTGTATACACTTTGTTGGGAAACTTAATATTACTGCCGATATTTTCATGTGTAATTATGCCATTGGTATTGATTGGCACACTATGCGCCGTATTTAACGTTCATATATTCTTAGATATGGCAAATTATGTTTATGATTTTGCGCTAAATATTGCCACACACATATCAACGCTGCCCTTTGCAACATTAAACTTGCCACATATTTCAAACATCGCATTTACTATTATTATTTTGGGTATGTTTATGATTATTTTTATAGTATCTACCAAGAAAGCAAACTATTTGATTGGTGGAACTTGTATTATGATTGGCATAATATGTATTATTGCAACCCCAAAGCCAGTGTTTTATATCACGGGTGACCACGAATTGATTGGTATGGTATATAATAACAAACTGGAATTTAATAAGGCACGTGCATCAAATCACTATTTCGCGTTTAACACATTTAGAAAATTAAACGGTGAACCTGAATCAGAAATTAACACACGACATAAATGTCCAGATGGTGTTTGTATATATCAATCAGACAAATTCACGATTGCATATATTCAAAAATTTGTTCCACTAAACAAAAATTTTGGTGCGTTATGTAAAGACGGTTCCATAACCTATATAGCATCCTATTTTGATATACAATCAAAATTATGCGCAAATAAAATTTTACGTAATGGATTTGTAATCTATAAAAACGGGAAAATAAAATACACGCCAACTAATCGTTGGTGGCATATTCCGCACGAACAAAAAACAGCCCTGACGCCGGTGCCGTAGGACCCGCAGCGCTGCGATTTTTCGCACCGAATATTGCATTTATATCATATGGTTTGCCCAAGCCAATTTCTACCAATGTTCCAACCATATTACGCACCTGGTGGTGTAAAAAAGAACGTGCAGAAAATTCAAAAATAATTTCATCACCGTTTTGTTTTATTTCACATCTGTCCAGCGTCTTGATTGGGGATTTTGCCTGACATTCAGACGACCTGAATGATGTAAAATCATGATTGCCAATTAACTTATTACCCGCATCCTGCATGGCAGCAACATCTAATTTACGCGGCACCCACCACACACGATTTTTATTTAACACAGGTTGTGCAGCACGATTTAACACAACATATTTATAATGACGCGCAACACAAGAAAAACGCGCGTTAAAATCATCAGAAACAATCATACAACCCAACACTGAAACAGGTTTATCATTAAGATAAAAATTTAATGCACGCATAACCGTATTTGCATCCGTATCAGATTGCAAATCAAAATGCGCACACATTGCAATTGCATGCACACCGGCATCTGTGCGCCCAGCAGCAATAACATCTGGTTTCTCGCCACAAAATGATTTTACGGCATCTTTTATTAAAGATTGGACAGATGGTCCCTGGGTGTTTTCCTGCCACCCTATTAAATTCGTTCCATCATATTCAAGAATTACTTTATATCGCGTCATATTTTATCTGCACTTACGGCATTTAATACATTTTTGCATCTGCGCATCAAAGTTTTTTGACACCCAAGAAATATATGTAACACAAGTGGCGCACTTATAACTAGGTACCTTGCAGCCCAGACATGGACATTTATTGTTTAGTTCTGAATCAGACACACTACATTTATGAAAACCACATTTTTTTACCGACATTCATCATCCTTTCGTTTAACGTTTTTTAAAAAAATGACATCTTGAGCAACGCATAAGCAATAAATTTTGCATATATTCCATATCACGAGCACATTTGGCAATTGAACAATTTGTACAATCTTCGCCCAGGCAACGTATACATTCACAACGCGAATACATCTTTGCAACATCGCCAACCGTGGCATTACAAAATTGTGCAACAAAATCACATTTATCCAATTTTACCATTTTGTTATTTACCCATAATAATATCTGCGCCACGCAGACCGTTAACAAAACTTTCCCAATCCATTGGTTTTTTACCGTCTGGCTGGATACGCAATATTTCAAGTTTATTATCTGATATGCGCGTTTCAAGTATTTTTACCCCAATACTATTTATAGTCGTACGCCCACCACCCAATGCACGAACCAAATTATGAATTTGCACAGGTTTAAGTTCCCAATCAATAATGGAATCTGAATTTGAAAATTTATGTGTAAATGTTGGGGTTCCCATCTGTGCAATCGGAATATACCGGTCAGGTGCATCAAAATATTCGTTTAACATATCAACCGCCACAACAGAAACCTTATGCTCAACATCAGCATTTGTGTCGTTTATATCAATTTTTATATTCTTGCGTATTAAAATATCGCCAGCGTCCATCTCTTGGGTCATTTCCATCAGGCACACATCCATATTATCGTCACCGTTTAATATCGCACTACGTATCGGTGACGGACCACGATATCGTGGCAAACTGCTGGGGTGAATGTTGATGCACTTTGCACTGGATAAAACATTTTCCCCCAATATAACCCCATACGATATAACCACAATATATTCTGCCCCAGGATTAGTAAATTCCTTGATTGATGTATAAACCGGCAGACCTTTAGATTCCGCCCAAACATGAACCGGTGATTTTGTTAAAATTTGTTTGCGTCCCTGGGGTTTTGGGGCGCGCGTATAAACAGCCAAAATATCATGCTTGGTTGCCAGCGCATCAAACACAGGAACAACAAAATCGTTTGTACCCATCAATATCAATTTACGTTTTTGCATTACTTATGCCTCCGCACTTTGCGCATAACCATTTCACGACGGGTGGCAGGTAAATAGTCAATGAATAATATACCATCCAGGTGATCTGTTTCATGTTGAACGATACGCCCTACGACACCAGACATTTCGGCACGCATCTGTTTGCCATCTATATCCGTCCATTCAACAATAACACTTTCGGGACGTGTCACATTTGCAAACACCGGTAAATTATCCCCACCTAATACAGACAGGCACCCTTCTTCCATCGTACAAGTTTTATCACTGTGTGATACAATGACAGGATTTATCATTTTAAAAACCTGCCCAGAATCAGGATCCATCATTACAAGAAAGCGTTTCAAAATATTAACTTGTGGGGCCGCCAATCCAACGCCATTTTGCGCATGCATCATTGAAACCATTTCGTCCATTATAGACAACAAATTATCATCCACCTGCGAAACGGGTTCACATTTTGATCTTAGCGCTGAATCACCACAAAGTTTCATTTGCAACATGCAATATATCCTTTTATAATCCGATTGTAGCAAAGGAATCTTGAATGACAACTTATATTTTTGTTTTATTAGCAATAATTATCGTACTGTTGGTTGTTATGTTATTGCGCAATCCCAAAGTGGATATTTCCCCCATTCGCGAAGATAACACCCGGCTGCGTGAAGCGCTGGCAACGCGCTTAGGTGCACTAACACAGAACGCAAACGAATTACGCACAATAAGCGCAGACATCGCAAATTTCAAAGATATTTTGATGGGCAACAAACAGGCACGCGGATCATTTGGCGAACGTCAACTGGCTGATTTAGTTGCAGATATTTTACCCCCAGACGCATATGCCTTTCAGTGTGTGATGAAAACAGGTGTCAGACCCGATTGTATAATTCGCCTGCCCTATCCACCTGGGGATATGATTATTGATTCTAAATTTCCATTGGAATCTTATAATCGCATGCGCAGTGACAATTCTGATGGGATAAAAAAGCAGTTTGAACTAGACGTCAGAAAACATATTGATGCAATAGCAGAAAAATATATTATTACAGGCGAAACTGCAGAATCAGCAATGATGTTTATTGCATCTGAATCAATATTTGAAATACTGCACAGGGAATTTCCTGCACTGGTTGATTATGCCGCACGACGCAAAGTGTTTATCGTATCCCCGGCAACATTGTGGGCAACACTGAACACTATACGCGCCGTATTATCAGACATTAAAATTAAACGTGTCGCAGGAAAAATAAAAAAAGAACTTGATGCACTGCTGACTGATCTTAACCGTTTGTCAGACCGTACGGAAAACCTGCAACGCCATTTTGCACAAACATCAGGCGACATTGAACAGATTCAAACATCTGTATCTAAAATCGCACCCCGCGCCGAAAAAATTCGCGATATGGATTTTGACTAATAAAGGATAATATTATGCCAAAACGAACAAATGTTGTTGTTTTTGATTTTGATGGAACGCTATCTGCATCCGATTCAAATTTTGAATTTGTAAAATATTGTATGAAAAAACGCCCATATTTATATGCATACTTGCCTTGGATTGCGTTATGGGCCGCAATTAGTAAATTTAATAAAGCGGGGATTACATGGCGACAACAAATGCGACACTTTATCACAAAACAAATGGTTCATGATTATACCCCAGGGTTTGTTTCAGAGCACAAAAAGCGCAGATTTGGCTGGGCTGCAGAACAGGTTAAAAAAGAACATGATACGGGCAACATTGTTATTCTGATTTCTGCCAGCCCTAATTATACAATTCCTAAACTAGTATCCGATATGGGTTTTGATGTGGTATTAACATCACAAATGGATTCACAGCATCCGTGGAAATATAAATTCTTATGTTTCGGATTAAATAAGGTTATTGCCCTGGATTATTGGGCAACACAAAACAAGATTATACCAAACATCGTTCGCGCATATAGCGATAGTAAATCTGATTTACCATTAATGAAACTGGCCAAGGATCAGGTTTGGATTGATAGAAAAACAGGATTGCGTAAATAAAATCGGCACCCAAATGGGTGCCACGTTTATTTATGTTTCTTAAATTTTGTGCGTAATCTTTCCATCGCAAAGAATAATGCAGGGGTCAGTACAAATGTCCACAGCAAACTGGCGCCCATACCACCAATCATAACCGCCGACATTGCGCGTTTCAAGCCATCAGCCGCCCATAGTTGTGGCAACATCCCAGCCATAATCGCAATAGATGTCATTAAGACCATATTTTTCTTATCCGATAATTCTGTCCACAATGCATCATACATATTTTCACCATTACGGATACGATTTATCGTTGGTTCCAAAACCAAAATATTATTATTAACAACCAATCCAACCAACATAACAAATGCTAACATCGCGCCAACATTCATTGATGCACCAGACAAAAATAATAATATAAACACACCCGCAAAACTGGTCAAAATTGATGTAGCAATTGTAAATGGATGTGTCAAAGAATTCAAAATCGCAGCAAGCAACATAAATGTCAGAACTGTTGCTAATAAAAATGCAATTCCAATTTCGTGTGTTGATTCGGCCTGGGTTTCAGACATTCCACCAAACCCAGTATGATAGCCAGGTTTCCAATCCATTTTTGCTATTTCAGATTCAATTTTTTGTTGAACAGGTCCAATCGTTGATTTACCAATATTTATATCAATTTCGGTAATTCTTTCCTTGTTCAGACGATTAATATTTGACGTTGCAGCCACTGTTTCTATATCGCCCAAATCGGACAAAGATACCATGCCACGTGGTGAATTAACATATGCATTTTGAAACATTTGATTTGTTTTAAACGGACGCGCAAATTCCAATATGATTGGATATTCTTCCCCATTTTCCTTATATTTATAACTATCATTTCCATACAATGCTGTACGTAATACTGTTCCTGCATAAGAATTGCTGATACCCCAAGCACTCATTTTATCGTCATCTGGGACAAAACGAATTTCATTATTCGGGCTCTGTTGTGCCAAGACCGCACTTTGCACTTCTGGGATATCGTTTATAATTTGTATTAAACGATTTGCATAGTCATTACGTATTTCGTTATTTTCACCATAAATATTTAGCACCATATCAGACGATATACTGGACATAGATTCACCTGCACGTATTTGAATTTCGGCATCTGGGATTTTTGCCAATTCTGGTAACATCTTTTGCGTTAACATTTTATCTGAAATTCTGCGGTGTCCCCTGTCTACTAATTTCACCTTTACCGCGATATTTTGCAGACCGCGTTCACCAATTTTTGTTGTCACGTTTGTAACCTCTGGGAATTCGGATAGAACTTGTTCAATTTGCTTTGATATATCAAGCGACTTGTCATACGTTGCCCCCATAGGCGCACGTGCAACAATGTTTATTTCATTATTATCCGTTGATGGTTGGAATTCATTTCCAATAAAACGTGTTAACATTGCAGATAAAACCAATACTACAACAGCCAATAAAATTGTTATTCCTGAATGTGCGTGTTGAAAATCAAACAAACGACGATAATTTTTGGATAGTGTGGTTTTGGTTTGTTTTTTCTTTTTATCGCCAGTTATACGCAAAATCTTGGCAATCATCATTGGGGTCAGTGTAAAAGAAAACACCAATGACAACAAAGTTAAATAAACGACAGTCATTCCAAACTGGGCCATAAACTGTCCGACAATTCCACCCATAAATGCCAACGGTAAAAACACAACAACGTTTGTGCCAACACCCGCCAACACCGACACAGCAACACGTTTTGTACCATCTATGGCGGCATCTTCTGGGGTTTTGCCAGAACGCATTTCTTGCAGTGCAGATTCTATCATAATAATTGCATTAGACACCAATGTTCCCAGTGCAGACGAATACGCCAACAATGTCATAACATTTATTGTAAAGCCATTTAAATCCATAAAGAACGCCCCAGCAATTAATGATGCAGGTATCACAACGCCAGCAATAATTGTTGAACGCCAATTACGTGTAAATGCCAGCAACACCAAAATAGTGAACACCACCCCCAGCACAATACCGTTTATTGTATCGTGTGTTTCTTGTGACACAGTAATAGATGAATCATTTACAATCTGCATTTCAGCCGATGGAAAACGCGATTTTAAATCAGCAATATAATCAGGCATTTTTTTATTAAGTTCACCAGAAATCTTGACCGCATTACCATCAGATGATTTTACCACAGATGCAATAACAACATCCTGGCCGTTGTAACGTGCGCCATTAGCAATATCGCGTGCCGCATCACGAATTGTTGCAACGTCTGATAATTTAAAGTTATGACCTTCGGCTGTAACTATACGTAAATCGCCAATTTCTTGGACAGATGCAAATTCACCAACAAATCGGACACTAGCAGAATCAACATCAGATTCTATCTTGCCCCCAGGAACATTAAGATTTTTATTTGCCAACGCAGAAACGATATCTATTATCGTAACCCCACGTGCAGACATTTCATCTGGCGACATTTCTATACGCACAGCACGTTTTTGCCCACCAAATATAGATACACTTGCAACACCACTAATACCGGTTATTTTATTAGACAACACATCATCAACATAATCAACCAATGCACGCGGTTCTGCACCATATAAAACAATATCAACCACAGATTGTTGCAGTGGATTCAATTTTTCAACAACTGGTTGTTTCAAATCATCGGGGAATTCAGAAGCAATAGAATCTATTTTTGTTTTAACCTCTGATGCTTTGTCATTAACATTTACACCCAAATTAAATTCCGCCATCACATAGCCACCGTTTTCATAAACCTGGGACGTAATTTTTTTTAATTCAGAAACCTGGGATATCGCATCTTCGGCTTTTTTGACAACCTGTGATTCAATTTCAGATGCTTCGGCACCTGGATATACAAATGTGGCAGTTACCATCGGGAAATCAATGGACGGTGTGCGTTCAACATTCATACGCGGAAAAGAATATATACCCAAAACAACCCACAACAAAACAAACATAACCGTTGTAATAGGTCTGCGCACAAAAAATTTTAACATTTCGTTCCCCTTATTATTACTTTGATTCTTGAACCTTGGCCCCTGGCACTACATTTGACAGTATTACCATGTCGCCATCATTTAAACCATGTGTTATTAAAACCCGGTTTGCATCTTCACGCGCAATAATAACCTTTTGCGCAACGGCAACGCCATCTTTAACAACGAAAACCTGATTATCATGAACCGCATATACAGGCACAAAATAACCATTACGACGGTATTCGGCATATTGCAATCCATCGGGCACGCCACGTGTTTTTATCACGTGCATACCTGTATCCAAATCTATCTTGGACGATACAGAAACAATTTTTCCCGTAGATACTGATTGTCCTGCGCGGAACAAACCAACCCGTGCACCTGTTACCAATGCACGATTATTTTTTATTGTTAATGGTTCGTACAGGATATCTGTTTCGTTTTTGACAATCATTGTCTGAACAGGAACACCGAATTCTGTTTCCATGCGTGAGATATTAAACACAACACGATTATGTTCCGCAACCAATGTCCAGATTCTGAATCCGATCCAAAACGCAACCCCAACAATGACCAATACATACAATATTTTTTTCCAGCGTTGCAACATTGTTTTACTTCCTTAGTTTGTTCACAGATTCTTGCGCCATCAAAATGTTATATTTTGAATTTATTAACGCCATATCCAGTTGATACAGACCAGATGAAACATCAGCTAATTCCACAGCAGATGTTTGACCCGATGCAAATCTTTCCTGGGAAAACTGATATGCCTTGGCCGCTAAATCACGCGCATTTTGCAAACTTTCCAGATTTCCACGCAAATGATTATATTTTTTTATTGCATTTGTATACTGTTCAGACACAATCTTTTTAGATTTGTATAAATCTTGACGTGATGCCTCTGCATTCATGGCATCAACCGTTGCATTTGCACGATGCAACCCCCCAGAAAAAATAGGAACCTGCAAGGACAATCCCCAATATGCCGCCTGGGTACCTGCCTTGTCAAACAAGTGATCAACGCTATTACCCATTGAATTATAACTATAATTACCAACCGCTGCCAATGTTGGATATCCATTTGCACGTTGTGACGATGCCTTGGATTGATACATATTAACCTGTTCTTGCAAAACGTCCCACTCTGGCGTTGACGATAATTTTTCAGGAACATTCAATTCTGCAAAATCAGACGGAAAATCATCCACCAAATTTAGTTCTTCATTTACATCTATACCAGACAAAATTTTTAACATTCTGTGTGCAGTATCACGGTTAAATTCTGCATCGGACAAATTTATTTCCTTGGATGCGATATCTGATTCTATTTTGACCAGATTACTGCGATTTGCGCGACCTGCACCCGTTAATTTATTCTTAGATGCCACAGCATCAGACAAATCTTTACGCGCCAATTCAACAATTTTATCAGTCATCTTGGCAGTCCAATACATATCCGTAGCGCTATATTTTATTGCACGGCGTGTCATTTCACGACTGGATTCAGACATCTTAATCGCACCACGCACACTATCAACCGCATTACCAATTTTGCCAAACGTGTAAATTGGCTGTGTAATTGACAATCCCGCCATAAATATATTGTCAGGAATTGTAAATTTTGCGTCTTCACCTAACTGTGACTGAATTAACTGACCCAGTTCTGGGGGCAAAGCAAAACCTTCACTAGAAAACGGACGTTCAACATTAACCAAACTCATATAATTTGCAGACGCATCTACGCTAAACCAACGTTTTGCATTAACTGCGTCTAGTTGCGCCTTGGCCAAATTTACGTTTGCTTCGGCTTTTTTCAAATCATGTGATTCTGATAACATTTTGTTTACCGTATCTGACAGCGATAAATCCAATGCATATGCGCCAGGCACACCGCCACACATAACAATACAAGAAACAAAAAACAAAAACTTACGCATTTTTAACCTCTAACTTACTTAAAATACTGTTCATAGTTTTCATACAACGGGATAATTCGGCCTCGTCCTCACACGAAAGGGGCGCGGTTAATTCATCAATTGCATTTCCCAATGCATCAAATGCCGTCATCGCCAATGCAGTTCCCGATTCGGTCAATTCATACCATGTATTACGACGATCGTTTTCATCAACACTGTGTGACACCAATCCATCGCGTTCCAACATACGAAACACTGCACACAGGTTCGGTGTTGATACCATTTCCCGTTGGGCAATATCTTTTAATAATGCGCGTCCCCCAAGGTGCAGGCGTAATACCAAAGCAATATGCTTTTGCGAATAATTGCTGATCTTAGAAAAATCACACTTTAACCGATTCGCCAAATGGTCAACAATCATGACGTTTTCTTTCATCAGTTTAATAAATTCCTTGTGCGCCATAGTAAATCCTTTTTTGATTATTGGGCAACCGCAATCGTTAAAAAACTTAATGATTATAAATTTTAATAATTGAATTGCAAGCATTATTTTTAATAAATTTTTCAAACCAGCAAAAATATTATTGCAAATCCTAGAAAGTGATTTATAATTCAGCGTACGTATTGGGGTGTCGTCTAATGGTAGGACAAGAGATTTTGGTTCTCTTTATCATGGTTCGAATCCGTGCGCCCCAACCAAAAATTCAACACAGCATAAGTCATTGATTTATAATTCGTCTTAGGAAAGAGGGTTCTCGTATGTACAAATATGGTTTTTACCGTCGGGTCACATCCGTAGTTGCGGGTATTTTTGGAACAACCAAAGCTGCGCGCCGCTTAAATCGGGATAAAATTAGATATAAAGGATTGATTTCCACAACTGGCGAATCTGTTTTACCACGAATAAAGTTCGCAGAAAAAATACCTGTGGCGTTCTGTTTTGATTCACGTGGATGCAAGATGGCCGCTGTGACGATAAAATCCCTGCTGACGGCATCTGATGGACGCTGTGATTATGATGTTTATTGTGTTATATCCAAAGATGTTGACAAATCTTTGTGCGATATTATTCGCGGTGTAATAAAGGGTTCTGGGTCAACAATACATTTTGTGACGGCAAATACTGATTTTGATAAATCTAACCATCATGGCTGGATCGTTGCCGTGTGGTACAGATTGATGCTGCCAAAATTGTTACCAAACGTAAAAAGAATTATATATGCGGATATTGATACTTTGTTTTTACGCGATTTAATAGATATTTATGAATACGATTTACAAACGAATGTAATTGCCGCTGTTCCAACCAGAACAGATGGATATATAAATTCTGGATTTTTGCTGATGGATTTGGAAAAAATTCGCAAAGAAAAACTTTATGATAAATGGGTATCTGTTTCTAAGGAATACGATTTTAAAAACCCAGATCAAGATGTGTTAAATCATACATTAAAGGGACGTATTGCTTTCTTGCCATTAAAATACAATTTTCAGTTATCACACGGTTCACGAATATTCAAAATATATTCTGAAAGTCAACTGGATGATTTAAAACATAATTTAGTGGTTTTGCATTATTCAGATTTTATGAAGCCATGGGGCCCACGCAAAAAAAGACCTGTATTTTCTGAATTATGGTGGAAAATTGCTCGTCCGTTAGATTTATTTCAAGAATAGAGTTGTTTTTGCAACAATCTTTTGATACATTTTTGGACTTGTTATGATATAATTTTGTATAAGACAGGTGTATCTATGTTGATAGAAAAATTTATAAATTCTTGCAAATCTGATATAGATGTTTATGGTGGTAATAAAAAGTGTTTCCTTTTTGCAGATTATGTTTTGTTGCAAGGCAGCTTTAAAGAAAATGAAGTAAAAAAAAGAAATTAAAATCGGCAACGAATTAAAAAACAATGGTGTTAATATAATCCCAACCATAGAATATAAGGTTATTGGTCCGAAAAACGAATTGGGTTATTCAAAAGGATATATCCTGCAACCCAGAGCAAAAGGTGTTTGGTTATATACTCGTAATATGACAAATAGTGAATATAAAAAGAGATTACACGATATTGCAAAAATGGATTATCGTAAATTAGACAAATTTGTTTCTGATTGGATAGCTATTGTAGAGGCCGGTTTGCAGATAGACCCTAGTAAATGTGAAAACTTTTTTTATTCTGGCACTAATATTAGTTTTATTGATCTAAACTTACGAAACGGTTCAAGCAATTTAAAAGAGATTTTTTTAGAAATCATGTCTGTTTTAACTGGACTAGGATTAAAATATCAAGGAACAAACATTAGTGATTGTATCCAAATTATAACAAATACAGCCGGTTTGTTTTTGAAAAAGAAGTTATTAAACATCAAAGACATTCAAGATGTTTTATATTCCCGTTATAGTTCGCTGCTTAATAAATTTCAAATCGCTAATATCATTACATCCCTAAATGCACAACAGCATTCTGGGCAACCAGCAAATAATACGCACTTGCTTAATGTTATGATTGAAAAACAATAAAACCAACACATGACTTATTTATATTTTGTCAACCAAACATATCTTGACTAATCATTTTTTTATGCAATCATTATCAGACAGGAAAAAGGTAAAACATAAAATGAAAAAAAATGTATTTTCAAAAATAGCACTTGCGACAGCACTTGGGACGGCTGTTGTTGCACAATCTAAGGCGCAGGACAAAAAAGATCCCGAACAACAAAAAATTGATATATTGTATCAGAAGTTGCGCGCAACAAAGGACATTTCAACATATACTATGCCGGATTCATTGCGACATGTCCAAAGGACATACAATGCACTACGTGCAACAGTAGAAAAACAATCTGCAGCATTTGATTCCTTGATAAGCGTTAATTGGGATATGTATTTGCAAGCATATGACAAGTTTGCCGTTAGAATTGGCAAGCAATTTCAATTGTCTAAATATTTCAAACCATGGGAACTAATTACACTAAAGAAACTGGTGCAAGAAGGTAGCCTGTATGCACCTATGGACTATTTTCAGCAAAACGCGCTTGCTAGGATAATGAATGACACAGCATCATTGGCGGATTTATTGGAATTTTGTTCCGATATAGATTTTGATGTCATATGGCAACATTTTGAAACAAAATTCTTACCCCGAGATTCATCCAATGAATACGACGATTACTCACATTGGTCACCAATAGTTTTTATAGACGATAACATAACTAAAGATGTTAACAAAGAGTTGATGTTGCTGTCTGATAGTTGGGCATCGGCTTATGTTGATAAACAAATCTATCTAATGAAGATTGATCGTGATAAGTTAATATCTTCGTTGGATGGCACGTATGTTGCAACCCAAAAGAAGCAAATCAACGAAATGTACCTGAAAAACAAAGATACGTTTGTTGCTGATTTTACTGCGGAAAACGGTGGGTTAGATGTGCCTAATTTTAGAATTCCTGAAATGAAAGAAATAAAGACACAATATTTAAAAAACGATGCACGGATAATATCTTTCATGGATCAGTATCAGGAGATGTATTCTGCAGAAGACCGTCTACAAACGTTTGTTAATAAAGAACGCGAAACACTGGCTGATAGTTTAAACGTATTGCTAGAAAGACGGAAACAACGTAGCAAATAATCAGAGCATATTATAAACAAAATCATGGCGCGCGCAGTTTTTCTGTACGCGCCATAAATTTTCTTTTTTTGTTACATAAACAAATTTGTTGAAAAATGAACTATATGCATGTAATATTGTTGGGTTGTGCCCCTATCGTCTAGCGGTTAGGACATCAGATTCTCATTCTGGTAACATGGGTTCGATTCCCGTTAGGGGTGCCAAGATTTTTCCTTAAGAATTTAATATTTCTTGTTTGGCCTGGTGTAATAAATCCAGCAACACATCAATTGTATCCGCATCCAGTTTTGCAGATTTGCCACCAACATTATTGTGGGTATTCGGGTTGTTATTAGCCACAGTATCAGCCGATGGAAATTCGCCATCATGCAGCATCTTTTTAACACCTGCAATTGTCATACCACGGTTATATAATAAATCTTTTATCGTTGCTATTTTTTCAACCGTATCAGCGCGGTAGTAACGGCGCCCACCCGCCCCAGTTGTTGGACGAATTGCCGTTGGAAACTGTTTTTCCCAATAGCGCAAAGTGTGCGCCGGCACAGATAAACGTTTTGAAACATCGTTTATTGATGTAAAATATTCTTTATCCATGCCGACACCTTTTTATTCTGCGACAGTTGTATCTGATTCATCCGCCGCATCATCATCGGAAACTATAGATATCGCAGATACAACCTTTTCATTATCCGCCGTTCTGAACAATGTCACACCCGCCGTTGAACGGCCCGCAATACGAACATCTGAAACAGGGGTACGAATAATCTTGCCACCATCCGTCACCATAATAATATCATGGTTATCTGCCACAGGGAACGATCCCGCAACCGCGGTGTTTTTACCGCCCAGTTTAATATTCGTAAATCCGTTACCGCCACGATGGGTTGTGCGATATTCATACGAACTGGTGCGTTTACCGAATCCGTTTTCAGAAATCGTTAAGATGAATTCTTCGGATGCAGCCATTTTTGCCATCTGGTCAGAATCCAAAACAACATTTGTTTCTTCTTCATCTGAATCCGCCTCTTCATCAATACCGGTTTCTGCACGACGTGCCGCACGTGATTGTTTGATATAAGCACTACGAACCGCACTATCATCTTCGCCATGCGTCAGCATTGCCATACCGATAATCCGATCATCCTTGGCCAATGTTAGTCCGCGAACACCCGTTGAATTACGGCCTGCAAAAATACGAATCTCTGGCACTGGGAAACGGATACAACGACCGCGATATGTCGCAAGGAATACATCCTGATCTTCGTTACATGGCAGAACAGAAATCAAACTGTCACCATCATCTAACTTCATCGCAATCTTACCGTTTGCACGAATTGAATCAAAATCAGACATACGGTTACGACGCACTGTCCCGGATGCAGTTGCGAACATCAAGAAATGTTCCTTGCCTGATTCCTGGGCACGTTTAACGTCTTCTTCTGACACAGGTAAAATTGCAGTAATTGTTTCGTCTTTTTCAAGTGGTAACAAATTCACCAACGGGCGTCCCTTGGCCGCAGCTGCTGCCTCTGGTAATTTATATGTTTTTAATTTATAGCACAACCCCTTCGATGAAAAGAACAACAATGGTGTATGCGTGTTTGCAACAAACACCTGAACCACATAATCATCATCCTTGGTCGCCATGGCGTTACGGCCCTTGCCCCCACGTTTTTGTGCGCGATATGTATCCAACGCAACACGTTTGATATATCCCGTGTTAGATACAGTCACAACCATATCTTCACGTGCAATCAAATCTTCAATATCAATATCTATTTCTGCATCAGATATTTCTGTTCTGCGTGGGGATGCCCAACTATCGCGGACAGATGCCGTTTCGTCACGAATGATTTGAATGATACGCTCATGACTGCCCAATATATCCAGCAAGTCCTTAATCACCGCACCCAGTTCTGTCAAATCAGCGTGCAATTTATCACGTTCCAGACCCGTCAAACGATGCAACTGTAATTCCAAGATTGCACGTGCCTGATCCTCAGACATATAGAACATACCATCACGATATTCAGTATTTGGATCATCAATCAATTCAATGTATGACGCAATATCAGATGCCGCCCAGCCACGCGCCAACAATGCCGCACGGGCTTCATCAGGATTCGCACTGGATTTAATTAATTCAATCACTTCGTCCAGATTGCCAACCGCAACTGACAGCCCCAACAAAGTATGCGCACGATTACGCGCCTTGTTCAAATCAAATATAGTGCGACGACGTATAACTTCTTCACGGAATTCAATGAACGCATCCAACACAGTTCGCACCGTAAACAACATGGGACGACCGCGATTCAGCGCCATCATATTTACCGGGAAATTCGTCTGCATTTCTGTATCCTGGAATAGATGATTCAGAACAACGTCATAAATCGCATCACGTTTTAATTCAATTACAATGCGCAGGCCTTCCTTGGACGATTCGTCACGAATTTCGGCAATACCTTCTATCTTTTTTTCCTTGGCCAATTCAGCAATTTTAATAATCATCTGGGCCTTGTTCACCTGATATGGAATTTCATCAACAACAATTGCCTGGTGATCATGAAATGTTTCAGGGTGCGTCTTTGCGCGAACAATTATTGAACCACGACCCGTTGTGTGTGCCTTGTAAGAACCAGCACGTCCCATAATAATTGCGCCAGTTGGAAAGTCAGGTCCAGGGATAATCTGGAACAATTCATCATCAGATATTTCACGATTATCCAATATCGCTAAAATACCATTACATACTTCGCCCAGGTTATATGTTGGAACATTTGTTGCCATACCAACCGCAATACCCGATCCACCATTTACCAAGAAATTTGGGAATTTGGTTGGCAAAACGATTGGTTCCTGCAATGTTCCATCAAAGTTCGGCTGCCAATCAACAGTATCCTTGTCCAAATCATCCATAAGCGATGCGCCAAGTTTTGATAAACGCGCCTCTGTATAACGCATAGCGGCGGGTTTATCGCCATCACGCGAACCAAAGTTACCCTGACCCTGGACCAACATTTCACCCATGGAAAAATCCTGGGCCATACGGGCCATGGCCTCGTAAATAGACGAATCGCCATGCGGGTGATAACGTCCCATAACATCACCAACGATACGCGCAGATTTAACCGTTGCCTTGGTTGCGGGTGCAACTTCGTTCATAACATACAAAATACGGCGGTGCACCGGTTTACAACCATCGCGAACATCAGGTAATGCGCGGTCAACAATAACCGACATTGCATAGTCCAAAAAGCTGGTCCGCATTTCGTGTTCAATTGACGATTGTGGAACTTTCACAGCACATACTTCATTTACATTTTCATTTTCTGACATAACTTTATTTTCCCCTATGTATAACAGTGTCAAGATAGCAGATTTTTGCCATTGACGTCAAGAATTATTGCCAAAAAAATGCATTGACAAAGCGACTTTTTTTACTAGTATATTCTTGGTCCAAAAGGGGGCATTATGTCGTATATTAAGGGCAACTTACAAGAACTGCGCGACTATTTACAAGACACACTGAATAACAATCCGGAAATGGGCGTTGCCAAGATTGATATTCAGTGCAGATTACATAATATCAACCTTATGCTGAAAGGGATTAACAGGGTTGAAGCTTTGATCGGTAAATTGGGTCGTGGATACAAAAACAAGGTAAAATAAATGGAAAACAGGTTTTTTCTGCCCTTATGGGATTTTTTTATGGCTATATTCATTTATTACCTGTTCATAGAAGGACTAAAAAAACTAGGATTGGTAAAAAGTAAATAAAAATGTTGCGTTTTTATAAAACGTGTGATTAAATAGTGGCACAAAAGGATTTATTATGGCAACAAAGAGAACATATCAACCATCAAAAACACGTCGTGTAAAGACACACGGGTTTCGTGAAAAAATGGCAACAAAAAGTGGACGCGACGTATTGAATCGTCGTCGTGCGGCGGGCCGCAAACGTTTGGCCGTTTCCGCAATTAATTAAAACAACCGCCCAATCGGGCGGTTGTTTTTTTACGCGTTGCGATACGCGTGATACATTTCATCAATTACCGACCGACCCAAAAACGCCCGAACGGAAACCGGAATCGGACTGGACGTAGTCCGCACAGAAGCTAGCACAAGCGTACGCGCAAGTGCCCGCATCGAAGAAGACGTAGTAGTCGTTGAACACCCAACGCGACACAGACGGTTCTGTCATCTTGCACCAGCAATACAGACTATTTTCCTCATCAAATGCTTCATCCGGATTGCCAGGTTTGGCATATGTCCCAGGCGTGCTGCTGCATAATGCCTCTCCCTTTATTTTATCACCTGTATATAATGTCACACCCCAGGTGTTGTCTTGCGTTAGACCGTATACGGACTCATTGGAACTATCTGGGTACCAACCATGAACACTGTCGTTGATGTATCCATAATCGCTTCCACCTGTACTTGCATTAATACAACTGCTGAATCCGATGTCGTATGTGCCGGCAGAACACTGCAGACCCGACGATGCAGAATCTGCATACTTTTCAAACACATACTCGTTTGTCGTGGCGTTCCATATCATCATATGTTTACCAGACGTCGGTAATGTTCCAAGGTTCAGTTTCGTTATATCTATCATGCCCGCCAAATCTGCATTTGTCACCGCACCATCCGCCAGATGTATCGTTTCTATGGCGCCATCCGCAAATAAATCTGTCCCAACCGTCGTTGCGACTACATTTCCCGAATTATCCGTTTGCAATACCATATTTTGTGTATAATTTGCATTATCTGCCTTTTTATCTATCTTGGCTTGCACATTATCGCGCATACTATTTACATGCGATACAGACGCTAAATCCGCAACAGCCGGTGATACAATCATACATAATAACGACAGTATACTTAATAAATGTCTGAACATACTTTATCCCCCCGATTATAAAAAATTAATTACCACTAACGCCACCTGTTGGCGCAGAACCGCCATTACGACCAATGTTTTCCCACACAAAATTACCACTATCCGCATTGTATATCAGCATACATGACCCAGATGTGCATTTTGTCGGTAAATTCAATTTATTTATCCCAATACCACTTGCTATCTTTGCATTGGTGACATCACCGTCTTTTATCTTTGCAGAATTAACCGCATCATTCGCAATCATCCCAGACGCAATTTGACCCGTCTGCACCGCACCATTTGTTCCGGTGGTTACCAATGCTTTGTTCGTACCATTTTCAAATTTATTATCTAATTTTCCAGAAATATTATCGTTCAAATTGTTTTCAACCGTCGATACATATGTCTTTGATGCCAAATCTGCCATCGCAGGCGATGTTAATAAAAATACCCCTGCAATAAAAATAATGTATTTCATATTTCCCCCTTTCGTATGAATTATAAAAACCACCGATTTTATTTGGTGGTTGGAGTTTAAGAACAATTATACAGAAATTGCGTGCATTATTCTTTATATTCTGCACACCCCAACCACACACGGTTGGAGAATTTTCATCTGTTTCAGATGCTGTATAACGGGTTCTTAAGCCCATCACGACAACACGTCGTGACAACACAATTATATAATATTTATAAAACACATGTAAACAAAAAAACGCACCAAATGGTGCGTTTTTTATTTCTGGATAAAATGAATACTATATTGTGGTTTTTTATCTGCACCCAATGATGCACGAACCACACGGTTTGATGCGACCTGAACCGCCTTGGCAATGTTTTTTTGATCCTTGCGTTCTGCCTTGGTCAAATTATCAATTGCCTTGGTAATTTCAATCTGAATCTGGCGTTTCATAAATCCGGTATCATCAGATTCAAAAATACCAACACTGGATACATCTGGCGTGCCCTTTAAAAATCCGCGTTTATCAACCGGCAACGTCACAAATACCGCACCATTTGATGCAACCTTTTTACGATTCTTGTAGACCTGGTCATCAGCACTGCGTTCGGTTTCACCTTCCATCACGACAAAACTGGTTTCAATGGTTTCGCATACGTATGGCGCATCACCGTCACGCAGCGCAATCATTTCACCATTATGCACGACCATCATATGCTTTGCACCACCACGTTCCATTGCCATTTTTCCGTTCAACATTTCGTTGATATAATCACCATGCATTGGGATAGAAACCTGGGGGTGAACAATGTCATAAAACCGTTCATATTCAGGACGACCCGCATGTCCACTGGCGTGGATATTATCCGTATCAAATATAGTGTGCGTTTTAATGCCCATACGCGCCAATTTGTTATACAGGTTTGAAACATCCTGTTCACGACCCGGAATAATAATCGCACTGAACACAACCGTATCAGTTGGCATTAATTTTAATTCCTTTACCTGACCATGACACAGACGTGTCAGCATTGCGAATTTTTCACCCTGGGAACCTGTTAAGAATATCGCCTGTTTTTCCGCAGGTAAATCCTTGATATCATTATGGATATAGATTTCATCCTTGCCCAAATATCCCATATTTATAGCCATTTCGCGAAATTCAGGCAACCCAACATATGGCACAGGATTTGGATTACTGCGTTCCTTGATTGCAGGAACACGACCCACCGCATGTGCTGCTTCGGCAAACATTTTCATACGTGCAATACTGCGCGAATAGCCCGTCACAATAACGCGACCTGGGGCGTTTTTCATAATTTCAGTCAAACTATCGCGAACCTGGGTTTCAGTCACCTGTTTGGTCTGGCGTGATGCAGATGTTGAATCACACACGCATGCCAATAATTTTGGATCAGAACCAATTTCACGCATACGCGCAAAATCTGTGCCATCTTCAATTGGGTTATCATCATTGAATGTCCAATCGCCTGTATGCAAAATTTTACCCGCAGGCGTTGATATTATTAACATCTGCGCTTCTGGCAACGAATGCGTGACATGAAATGTTTCAACCGTAAACGGTTTTAAATCTAACTTTGCACCATGATGGTCAAATTCAACAATATCCTTGCGCGGATCAAAATCCATTTCCAAACCTGCAAACGTTTGACGTAAAATTTCCGCCGGAAAACGTGTGCAATAAATTGGCTTTCTGAACTTTGGCCAAATAAATTTCAATGCGCCAATATGGTCTTCGTGACCGTGTGTAATGACAAATCCAACAACATCTTTTTTATGCTTTTCCAGCCATGTTGTATCGCAATATTGAACATCACCTGCACCGATTTCTTCTTCTAAGAAACCCATACCGCAATCAACAATCAGATACTTGCCGCGATATTTATAAACATACATATTCTGGCCGACGTGTTCCAAACCGCCCAATGCCATAAAATATATCTTGTCGTCGTTTTTATCAGATTCATGTGCCGGTTTGTCCGCGATTGGTGCCGGCTTTTTTTCCCTAACTTTTACCATTTATAATCCTTTATTAAAGTTAATATTCACGCCACCACCATAAATTCATTGCCAATAAAGATTGACTTTATTTGTAGTGAATCCGTGTGATGACGCACCCGTGGCAGTTTCCCCGATTGAAGTATTCATGGATAAAATATCTATTGGGGATAAAACCGAACATAAATATGTCCGCCCTGCTACACCCTATAAATAATAGTATTTTTATTCTGAAAATCAAGGTTTATTAAAAACGCACCATAATTGGTGCGTTGGTATTTATTCCTGGCCCTGTGGTTTTGGTATAACAAACGTATCGTTATAATACGACAAGAAACGCGTTCCTGTGGCACAATATATTTTTTGCAGTGAATCCTTATACTCACGAACCGCGGCAACCCAACGTTCGTTAATATCACTCTGGGCACCCTGGTACGCAACAAATCCTCCCAGCGCGCCACCCGCACCCGCACCAATCAAGGTTGACTTTAACCGTGCCTTGTTCCCCAAATCAACAATTCCACCATCAGATGCATCCTGATAAATTGGGTTAAAGAAATTCATGTCATAGTCCGTTGCCCCCGTAGAATCACCCATATTGTTACGCAGATATATTGGACCACTTAATCTGCCACGCAAATCGGACCAATCTGATTTTTTCCAACCGAATGGCTTATTTGGTAATGTGTTTAACATTTCAACCATAACTGCCTTGGCCGCACCATTTGGAATAGCCGCCGATTCCACAAGATAATACATAGCTGCATCAAAATCACATTGGGTTGCAACAGAACCGTTAACCTGTTGACAATATGCAGGCGACGCCACTGCAAATTTTTCCAATTCATCTGCATTCATATCAGATAAATATGTGACTTGTTTCTCACGATCCTTGATATTCGTATCCAAATACTTGTCCATATTGGTCAACTTAACCTGGGTCAGATTCACGATTTGACATGCAGAATTGTCACTTGTACACTCTAATCCGCGACTGTTTTTTATATCATAATAGTATTTTTTATTTTGGTCTGTTTGCTCGGTTTCAATGTACGCGCCCCACAGGCATTTGGCTGATCGGCCATCTATTTTACAATTTTCAATTCGCATCACAGAATCGCCGGATGCCGCCATATTTCCAATTACACCACCCGCGGCCATGTTCACACCCGTTGATAAAATAATATCACCTGCAACCTTGCCAGAATAAGTGCTGCCCGCCATCAATGCCGCACCCGACAACGCGCCAATTGCGGTTCCTGTGATTTTACCCTTGTCTGTTCCAATCAAGCCATTTTTACCAACATCATTTTTGCCAGCTATGTTCCCACCAATTCCACCAACCAATGCCGCAGCAGCAATTTTTAACCCAGCATTTTGTTTTTGTTCCTGGTCCATGACCTTGGTTACATCTTCTATTGTTGGTTCTTTATCCGCAGGGAATATGACATTTTCAGCCACAGCCGTAATAGAATATTCAGGGAAATAATCAATATTACATTTTATCCCGTCGCCAGTAGCAACATTCGCGCGTGCCAAAACCAAGTCACTGCCGTTTTCACCCATTTGATATCCACGCAATTCAACAACCGCGACACATTGACGCGGTCCAGCCGCAGACAGCCCTGCCGTTGGTTTATCAATCGCAAACGACCCAGTTGGGTAAATCATAGAACACATATCTAAATCAGTGTCGGTCGAAATGTTATCCGCAACGACGTTTGGCGCGGCCACCATTTGTTGGTTCACAGGCACTGTTTCGAGAATCTGCGCAGTTGTTGGCGCAGCATATAAATTATTTTGCATATTCATTTTGGCGTTATAGACACGCGCAGAATTATTATCTATGCGCAACGCAGCCACGGCTTCTATATCTGGGACAGAAACAAACAAAACTGGTAAAATAATTAAACTTTTTTTCATACTCTCTCCCCACCACACATATACACGCCAAGACAATATTTTTAGAATTGCAATCTTAATCTGGCACCAACATCAATCATTCCCAGGCGTCCGCTTTCGTACCAATTTGTAAATTGGAACACAGCATCATATGGTGCTTCATAATCTGGGGGCATCCCTGTTGCTAACAATTGAGTTTGAGATACGACGATACTGCCAGACGTTTGCACTTTACCAAGATTGGCATAACGTGCAAATAAATCTAACTTTAAACCACCAGACAAATCTGCCGTTACACCCGCTTCAAGCGAGAAAGCTAACCGTTCCACAGAACCACCGTTGTGATAACCATAAATATCATAAACCCCAGTAATAGGATTAGGATCCGAAGGATCAACTGTTGAAGGATCTTCAACAAAATAATACGGCCCACTATCATAAACAACATAATCGGCGATGGTATTAAATGCCACCCCAACACCACCACCAATATACGGACGCAAAGATCCACCGGCAATATACCCTGTAAATGAATCAATATTATAATAAATGTTTAACATTGCCGCATTTGCAGTAATTGCACCACCACTGGTTTTTGCAGGAACATATCCACCACTACCATCAGCCGTATCAACAGAATCAGGATAAGACAACCCCGAATACCGCAAATAAGAAACATCTATACGTAAATCACTGTTTACGGCGGCACCGACAGAAACCTGTAATGGAATTACTGTATCTGATTTAAAATTCCCCTCTCGAAAAGCACCAGGGGCGTCGTAAGACCCAGATTCACCTGCATAATCAGCAGAAATGCCACCATTAACACTAGCAGTATATGCGGCAGATATACCAACATATAAACCACTATCCGCCAAACGATCATAATCCGCAGGTTGATAATATTGACGTCCTGCAGTTGTGGCCGCCGTTCCAACACGTGGCAACGCACCCGTTATGCGTGTTGGCTGCGCAGCAACTGCAGAATTTACAGCCACCGTCCTATTCCCATTTGAAGGTAAATAAACAACCGGCGCAGATGCGGAAACCGCACGTCCGTTTTGATACACCGGATACGCGGCATCAACCGATGTTGCATCAACAATCAACACCCCAGCCAAAAGCCCAAGAAAACCAATCTTTTTCATCCTCGTCTGCTTTCCTTCAGACATAGTATATCATAAAATGTCTTTTGTGTAAAAGGTTTTATTACACCCCGAAAATACTTTTATATAAACAAAATCTACTAAAAGACCACATTAACCCGCACACCCGCTTCTGCCTTGATATCGGTTCCATTTTGGGACTGTGCATGCGATTTATCAAACGTATATTCTGCAAACGCAGCAAATTGAATCATGTCGGTCATTTGATACGCACCAACGACCTTTAACACATATTCATTCCAACCATCATTCATATCAGCAGTTTGTGCAAGCAAACTATCAACCACCTTTTGTTGCCACTCAGGGCCAACGATAGATTCATTTAATTTTGTATGAATACTTTTGATACTGTTATCCCTGTGTTCAATAAATTCAAAACCACCACCCACAGACCATTTCTTAGACAACTGAACAAATGCATTTATACCACTATTAATCTCATGCGTACTGGCCAAATCCACAGATATTTCACTTGGGATACCAACCATACCCATCGTAATAGGCACACCAACAGCAATAGGACTATTTTGATCTATCCTTACTTTGTTATTATGATTTCCAAATGTTTGCAAATATTCGCCATACGCAGACAACGTAAAATTGCCCCACGTCTTGCCTAGTTTGGTTCCACCATACATTCCCCAACGACCGTTAGAATAATTATCATATGTAAAATTACCATTTGAATATTTACCCTCCATCGGCATCAGGGCTGATAAATATGCCTCACCATAAACATCCCAAAGGATTGGTGAATCATCCGCTAAAATACGATACGTCAATCCGACACGACCACGATGCATACCCTTGCGATTAATGGAATCATCCTGGGTCCACCCAAAACGCCCATGCACCGCCAAGCGATCTGTTATACCATAACCCAAATCTTCGGTAAAACGCCATATTGGAAATTCGTCATTTCCGTCCATGTGTTTTTTCTTTAATGCTTCTGTATGATCAGAACGCTTATACATCAAACCCATACCTGATTTAGAATAAAAATCACCCGCAGATGGCAAATACATCGGATGTTCCATATTCCCCGCGAACGCGTAACCCGTTATCATAGTGGCGGTGCAAATCACGAATAAAAAATGTTTCATCACATAACTCCCTTTCATCACAGCGTAACTTTTAAGATTTTATACTAATAGACATACAAATGTCAAAAAGATATTATTTATGTTTATATGCCAACACATATTCAGTCAAATTATCAAATACATTTTCACACCACGTGCGCGGTATAACAATAGCATTTCCCTGACCTGCAGACATTTTTGATAATCTTTCGTTGTTTTTAGCATTGATTATTTCAGGCAACACAACATCACATTTTGGACCATTTGGCAAAATGAAAGTTATTGTATCCCCAGATTTAATTTCGTTACGTAATTCAAAAACAATTTCATTACCTGTATTTTTTGTGACCACCCCTGCGGCATGATATTCAGACGATGAACGTGTTGTTTCATAATCATGTGCGGTCGCGGGCAACGGGCCATCAAAAAATGCCGTTGTGTATCCACGCGATTCCAATATATTTAAATCGTCCATAAATGGTTGAGGATTAAAATTCTGGGGATCAGATGCCCATGCATCAATCGCAGCCCTATATGCACGCACGACCGACCCAACATAATATTCACTGCGATTACGACCTTCTATTTTTAATGAATCTGGGGCGGACGCTAAAACATCTGCTAAACGTGGCATCAAGCATAGATCTTTGGAATTCATAATATATGCCCCCCGTTCATCTTCATCAATCGGCATTTCAATTCCCGATTCGTGTTCACGCAGAATAACATCATATTTCCACCGACATAGTTGTGCGCATGCGCCACGATTTGACGGACGTCCTGTTATGAAATTAGACAGCAAACACCGCCCAGAATACGCCATACACATTGCACCATGAACAAAGATTTCCAATTTGATATCGGGGCATTGTTTTCTGATATTAACGAATTCGTTATGAGAAACCTCACGCGATAGAACACACAACGATGCCCCTGCATTTTGCCAAAACTTTACAGACGCAGCAGAACATATATTTGCCTGGGTTGAAATATGTATCGGCATATCGGGGAAATTTTCTTTGCTCCACATCATAACACCCGCATCTGCGACAATTAATGCATCAGGTTTAAGGTATTCAATTACTTCACGAACGCGTGGCATATTGGCATAGTCCCGATCGTGTGCAAACAAATTAAAAGCTAAATAAACTTTTTTTCCATGTGTATGTGCGAAATCGATTCCCTGTTTTACACCATCTATATCAATTTTTGCACGTGCGCGCATAGAAAACCCCGGCAGCCCTGCATAAACAGCATCCGCCCCATACAGCACAGCCGTTTTAAACGCATCCAATGTTCCCGCAGGTGCCAAAAGTTCGGGTATTTTTAACATTAACGCACCTTATTAAAGTTAAATATTTTTTTAAACACATTAGCCAATGAATGCTTGTGCATTGTTGCTGGTGTATAATTGTTCCTCGCAACATTTGGATATAATTGCGCCAATCTGCTTATGCATTGTTTTTCTATACACGACAAACGCCAAAAATCCGACCCAGCGTTTTCGTGCCCATCAATATCATCAATATATGATGCAGATGCATCTGACATTAAATATTTTGTTGTATGCCTGTCAGCACCCGCCGACACAGAATACAATTCCAGTATAATTTTTTTTGAATATGATCCCTGTATTTTGCGCACTAATTCATATTTATTATCTATGACATACGTTATGTTATAGCGGTTAAGATTATCCGCATGTTCAAACAACCCGGCCAAAGACAAAGCCGTTCTGAAATCAATATTTTTGGCACCAGATATTGCATCCGACACTGCACCAGCATCATTCAATGACAAACTATACATGCCACACAACCCCCTTTGTATAAAACTATCCAGGGTGCATATTTTTTACCATTATTTTGAAAAAGCAAGCATTTTTAAATTGTCATGATTGAACAAAATAAAAAAACGGGGCAATACCCGTTTTTTTTATTTTAACCGATCCAATACCTTTTGAATTTTAGCCAATTCAGCTTGTTCGTTGTTTTTTTTGAATGCAGCGCTGGCCTTCACTTGACGTGCTGCATCATCCATTTTTCTTTTTTTATTGGCCTTTTTTATCAATACATCTTTACGTTCACGTGCATAATCCAACAAATCTGTGAACCAACGTGATCGCTGCTGTTGCCAAGAATCATTATTAACAAAAAAACACATCACTGAATAAATATCTTTTCCATCCTTGACCACCGTTAACCTTTTCGGTTCTGTCACTTTAAAGTGTATTTCCATATCATCCAACAAAAAACATTCAACGTTACCTTTGTATTCCACGCTTATTTGCCCAGATTTTCCTATTTTATCCGCCAATGTATCAAACAAAGCCCTTTCTTTTCTGTATTGTTTATTAAAAATTAATGACAATCCCATAAGACACTCCTTAATTACCATGGTAATGGTATCACACTTATTACGCTAAGTCAATTTGTTGAAAAAACACTTGAAATCGTGAAAACAAATATGTAATATATGCGGTGCGTCGCCGGTTTAGCTCAGCTGGTAGAGCATCTGATTTGTAATCAGAGGGTCGTTGGTTCAAGTCCGACAACCGGCACCAGAAATAAAACACCGCCCAAATGGGCGGTGTTGTTTTGATATGTTTTGCGTGATACCGCTCATCAATTGCCGACGGACGAGAAGACGCTAGAACGAATGCCCGAGTTGAACCGGACGTAGTACCCGCAGAAGTACGCACAATAGTTCGCGCAACCGGCCGCATTGACGCTGTCGGGGGGGGAAACCCAACGCGACACAGCCGGAAACGTCATTTTACACCAGCAATACTGTCCCTTATCTGTTTGGTTAAAGTTTTGGTTCGTAGATTGTGCATATGTACCAGGTGTGCTATACACGATGCTATGCCCGTTACTTTATCACCTGTATATAATGTTGCACCCCATGTTTGGTCTGTTGTCAGGCCGTATGTAGCGGTGTTACTGGTCAATGCACCAGATTCCCCAGTGCTATCATTCATATAGCCGTAATCTGTCCCATTCGGACCGGGATCTATACACTGACTAAAACCGAGGCAGTATTGTCCATTTGGGCATTGTGAATGTGGAACAAGTTCAAATACAAAATTGCCTGTATTGCCGTTCCATACTAGGTTATACCGACCACCACTCGGGCCTGTTGGTAATTTATCCTGTTTCGTTGAATCGTGGTAACTGGTTGTTATATATCCACTATCGTTCGTAAATGAACTTATGGTTGTTGGAACGGTGGGGATCGTTGGCGTATTGCTTAAATCATTATACGAACCTGTCTTTGCAACCGTCGGCAAAGAATCAACAACACTATCCACATAGCCCACTGATGCAATATCGGCGTATGATATATTACATATTGTTATTAAACCTAATATTATAAATATTCGTTTCATTCCCTTTCGCACTCCCCCGATTTAATCTTGGTGGTGGCGTATCAATGCGCTAAATACACCACCAAAAAAACCAATAAGTCTCACAAATATAATGGTACATAAACCAAGGTTTTTGCACCGCCCCAAAACAGCCCCAAATCAAAAAAGCGGTAAAACCCGTCTATGCATAAGAATTCTGCGGGTTTCAAGCAATAATTATGGGTGGAAAATTTTTATAAAAAAGTGGTTGAAAAAAAACCTTAGTTTTTTTTGCACCACTTTTTTGTATTTAACTGTTTGATTTTTGTATATATTTTGAAAGTTGTGAAGCCACAAAAAAACGCACCAAATGGTGCGTTTTTAATTCCAATAACACACAACATGTGCCTTAGATTCAGATCCAACACGAATCTGGTGCAAACTCTTGTGTGGGGTCAATTCAACATCAACGTTTACACTTGGTACATTTGCCGGTATTTCATGTTCAAAATAAATTTCTATACCTGACAATTTATGTGTGTTACGAAATTCAAACCCAACACTTTCGGTTGCCCAACTGGCATAAACCGCATTATTTATATGCTGGTTCACATCAACATCATCATAACGACAATTAAAAACATGTGTCGCGTTCGGATTAATTGATGGCGCACGATTAAATTCACGATCCCACGCACGAACATTTAATTGTTCATATTGTGGTAGTGTATCATCCAAACGCATTGGCCTGCGCGTATTCATATTTATTAATGCCCACTGGCTGGTTGCACGAACACGAATCCGCCCATGCGCATCACGGATTTCATAATCACGAATTGCACGCAGGCCATTATTCTTAACCGGCCACGACGACACCAGTAATTGTTCGTTTTCATGTGGTGCATCAACAATATCAACAAACATGTGTGTCACAACCCAACCAACACCATGCTGGGCACAATACGACCGACCAAACCCCAACATTTCCGCATTACGATCCGCAACCGCCTGTAATTCATTCATTAACATTACAGGACGCACAATGCCATACCTGTCACATTGATAGGTTTTTAAAATTCTCTCTTCCGTTGTTTTTGATGTCATTTATTTTCCCCCGCCACAGTAAAATCAACCGCGCCCCCCAGCGCAATATTATTCGCACGTGCCGCAGATTTTATCAATTCATGCAACGTATTCGGTGTCCCTGACGGAATCGTCAACGTTTCCAATTTTGCACCATTACCAATCTGGCGTTCTGTGCGCATACCGCGAACCGTCTTTAATATATCCAGCGCGATATTCATTTCAGTAACATCAGTGTTATATTCTGGATTCACGACCGGATATTCCGTCAGGTGTAATGTTTCACCACCTTCGGTATCACGATAAATCTTGTGCCACAACTCTTCGGTAATAAATGGAATAAATGGTGCATACAAACCAATTACCGCACGCAAAACAGTGTATAAAGTCCACTGCGCCGACAGTTTTGATTCAGTGCTGTATTTTTCAGGACTCCAAAATCTATCCTTAACAAATTCAACATACTGGTCACACAAAATATCCCAGAAAAATGTATCAATCGCCGCACGCGCATTATAGTTATCGTATTTGTCCAGATTCTTGCGAACATCTGCAACTGTTTTGTTCAATTCATTTAAAACCCAGCGATCCTCTATCAATCGTTCTGAGACAGGAACATTCTGCGCGGTTTTAGGATCAAAATCAGTCAAATTCATCAGAACATATTTTGATACGTTCCATAACTTCGTCAGTAATTTTGAACCACGTTTAACCTCGTCATCACTGTAACGCAAATCAGTTCCAATTGGTGCAGTCGCAATCCAATAACGCAATGCATCAACACCAAATTTATCAACCGCAGTCAAAGGATCCGTTCCATTACCTTTGGTCTTGGACATCTTTTGCCCCTTAGAATCACGAACAAGTCCATGGAAATTCACCGTATGAAATGGAATATCACCCATTACATACATACCCATCATTATCATACGCGCAACCCAGAAAAATATAATATCAGCCGCGGTATATAATAAATCCGTTGGATAATAATGTTTTAATTCCAATGTGTCATCCGGCCAACCCAACGTTGAAAACGGCCACAACCCCGATGAAAACCACGTATCCAACGCATCGTTATCACGTGTTAATGTTTTACCACCCGATTGCTTGATTGCTTCTTCTTCGCTTTCAGCGACATACACATTGCCATCTGCATCGTACCACGCAGGTATCCGGTGTCCCCACCATAATTGACGCGAAATGGTCCAAGGCCGAATATCACGCATCCATGCCATAAACAAATTATACCGATGATCAGGGATAAATTTTATTTTACCTTCTTCAACTGCCTTAATCGCAGGTTCAGCCAGTTTTTTCGTATCAACAAACCACTGTTCTGTCAGATATGGTTCAACAGGAACCTGCCCCCGTTCAGAATATGGTGTTGGAATAATTTTATCTTCTATCTTGGTCAGCAGGCCTGCGGCTTCTATATCCTCTATAACCGCCTGGCGCGCGACATAACGATCCATACCGCGATATTTTTCAGGAACTTCCTTGATATCTTTTAATTTTGCATCCGTCGTTAAAATACACAATGGTTCCAAGTTGTGACGAAGTCCAACCTCATAATCATCAAAATCATGTGCGGGTGTAATTTTAACCGCACCAGTCCCCTTTTCAGGATCAGCATGTTCATCACCAACAATTGGAATTTCAATATCAGTAAGTGGGATAATCGCCTTTTTACCAATTAAATGTTTTAGTTTTTCATTTTCAGGATGAACCGCTATCGCCTTGTCCCCAAATAATGTTTCAGGACGCGTTGTTGCAATTTCTATCACCCCGCCATCAACCAACGGATAGTTAAAATAATAGAACTTGCCGTGTTCTTCACGGGTTTCCACCTCAAGATCTGAAACAGATGTTTGCTGTTTTGGGCACCAATTTACCAGGCGCTTTTCACGATAAATCAAACCCTCGTTATACATTTTTACAAACAATTTGGTTACCGCGCGTGACAATCCATCATCCATTGTAAAACGTTCACGTTTCCACACTGGTGTCACACCCAAAATATGCAGTTGCTGCATAATCTGTCCACCTTTTTCTGCCTTCCATTTCCAGGCAGTATCCAACAATTCCTGTTTAGACAAACTGTGCGGATTAATACCACGTTTTGATAAATCACGTTCAACTAATAACTGGGTCGCGATTGATGCGTGGTCTGTTCCCGGCTGCCACAAGACATCAAAACCCGCCATACGCTTATAACGGCACATAATATCTGTTAAGACATTATCCAATGCGTGTCCCATGTGCAAATTACCCGTCACATTTGGTGGTGGCATCATGACACAAAAGGACTTTTTGCCGGAATTCATGTCATTATTCCAAAAATCGTTATCGTCCCAGAATTTTTGTATTCTGGTTTCCATATCACGTGTATTAATGTTTTTACCTAAATCTATGTTCATTTCTTGGCCTTAATCTTATCTTGGGTATCCTAGCAAAATAAAATCAAAATTCAAGACACAATTAACAGAATTTTACCCAACATCTTGGTTTTTTGCTTCAGTAATCACAGAAATTAATTCGCGCGCGCAACACGACAAAATGTTACACCATATACAGCCCTTGCCCCAGCATTTAGCAGCACGCGACGTAATTCTGAAAACGTCGCCCCAGATGTCATAACATCATCAACCAGTAAAATCTTTTTCCCACATATTTTATCAGGTCGCACAACATTAAATGCGCCACGAATGTTTTGCGCACGCTGCATCGCATTCTTGTGCCCCATTGATTGACGATATTTTCGTTTAATAGAGTTAACATCCATTTTGACACCTAATGCATTTGCAATCGGACGTGCCAATAACATCGCCTGGTTATAGCCACGCTTACACAGACGCAAATATGCCAGTGGTACCGGCATAACAACATCTGCATCCACATTGATATCGCGCATTGCCCAAATCATAGCGCGCGCCATAAACAATGAATATTTTGTTTTACCACAATGCTTAAACGGCAACATCGCAACCTTGGACACATCATCATAAACACATGCAGAACGTATCCAATCTAGTTCACATTTACCCGCAGCACACGTTGGACACAGTGTATCAAGCGATAAATCTACATCAGACGAAAACGGATATCCACACTTCGCGCATCTCGCCCCAGTTATCCAATTAAACACAGACCAACAATCAGAACACAACTCACCATGTGTTGATACACGATTTTCACATAATGGACAAGATGGCGGATACAAAAATTCAATTACAGAATGAAAAACACTGCGCACCGTTACCATGCCAAACTTTTATAGGTTTTATTGCCAGTGGTTTTACCATATTTATTTTTTTGTTGTTGGGTCAGCGTTTCATATTGATCATTTGATATTATACGCAACACAAAACCTTCTTCTTCACTGCGTGATGCCAACACAGGCACAATACGTTGTTCAGCAACCCCCGTATCACGCAATACCTGTTCAACAATCGCCAAACGACGCGCAGCCAATTTTTTATCATCCGCATCAGATATCACAGATTTTGGAATTTCAACCTGGATAGCACGTTTTGGATTATTTACAACAATCCCTGCGTATTCTGTTAATAGATTAAAATTATCACGTGACAACGCTGAATCTTCGTTACGGAATTTTATTTTTATCTCTAGCGGGCGAACACCACCCTCTTCGGATAAATCGCGTTGTGACGTAAAACCTTCAATAGATGTGGACATATCAGATGCCACATCAAATTTGTTATCTATCTGATATGTGGACAGATGCTTGTTTTCTGACAAAAATGTTTTGCGAAACGCCTTGCGTAATTCAGTCGGCGACATTTTTGTCATATCATCACGCACAGCAGCAATTTTTGGTGACGTAGTACGTTCAACCCTGCGCACGACAACATCGTCCATCGGAACAACCATCTGTGAAATCTTTACGGGTTCAGATTCTGGAGCAACCACATCATTTTTTGCAACCAATGGTGATTCAATTTTAATTGGCGCGACCTTTACACTGGCATCCGCGCGACGTTGCAATTCATTTAAACGTGCGATTTGTTCATCAAATTCAGAATTCCTGGTCGGTTCCACGCGCGCAACCGACACAGGTTTTACAGGTTCTACATCCAAGCTCTCCTCTGGCAAGAAACCATTTGAACTTAATACAGTAAATTCGTCACTGCGTGGCATACGTAATGGTGCATCAGACGATGCCCATAAATTATCACTTGGACGATTAGGTGACAAAATATCACCACCCATTGCCAAATTATCATTTGGTTGCGCCACGATTGCTTTACGTGAAACGACGTTTTTACTAACGAATTTATTTTGCGTTTTGTTTGACACCACCGGTTGCATCGGCACCCCAAACGCCGCACGTGCAGACACAGATCCCGCAACATCAACCGTTGGCAAATACGATGCCGCAATCCCAGGCACAGCAAGCATTATACCGATAATTGATACAGATATAAAACGCATAATTCCTTTCCTTCCATTTCAATCATAGAACAATTTACGAATCGTGCGCAAGTAAAAAATAAAACCACAACAAGATATCTATAACTATTTCAAAACCTCACAAACAATTTTTGAAACAGCATCATTTTTAACCAAAGATTTTTCTGCCATCTTTATCAGACGTGATGGATTATCAAATAATTCTGTCAGTGTTGCGGTTAACCATTTCGGCGTGAACTTTGATTGCTCAATCGCAAATCCACCACCCAGTTTTGCAAACGATGCCGCATTTGCCGCCTGGTCTGGATTAATATTCAGTGGAACCAATATTGCACCACGACCGATTGTTTCAAGTTCTATGACGGTACTCGCACCACTGCGCCCAATCACAAGATCTGAATCTTTTATCGCCGCCGCCATATCATGCACGAACGATAACACATTTGCATGAATTTTATTCTGGGCATAAAACGCCTGCAAGCGTGCAACATTTTCGGGTCGCGTTTGATGGGTCACAAAAATCTTTTTATTTTTCATTGATGCAATTGCGACCGGTACAACATCATCTAATATCTGGGCCCCTAGTGACCCACCCGTCACCAACAAATGCATATTATTTGGAATAGGTTCCCCAGCAAAAACCAAGAAATCCGCCCTGACCGGCAACCCAGTATAAACAATTTTCGTATTTGTTCCCTTTGGCATATCAGATACTGTTGGAAAACTAGTCATCAATGTTTTTACCCAACGCATTGCGAATTTATTTGCACGCCCAATTGCGGCATTTTGTTCATGCAACAACGTTGGTATTTTCCAAACATGTGCCGCAAAAACAGCCGGCACAGATGCGTATCCACCAAACGCAACAACACGATCAGGACGAAAAAGCATAAAACGCAGTGTTAGTGCAAATGCAGATACTGCGATTTTGAACAATGCATAAACCTGGTTCAAACGCGATTTCGCACCAACCCCAGATGCCCATATATGAACAACGTGTGCACGTTCGGGTTTATCACGCATAACCATACTGCGCACACGGCCATCACATGAAATTGTAATCCTATGTCCACACGATACCAACGCCGATGCAACACTAAGTGCCGGGAAAACGTGCCCCCCCGTTCCACCTGTTGCAATCCATATTTTCATGTTTTATCCTTTTATTATTTCCATTTATCTTCACGAATTATCGCGAACAGCATGCCAAACAACAAACAAAATGACAAGAACGAACTGCCCCCAAAAGAAATAAATGGCAATGTTATTCCTGTTGGCGGCATCAAATTTAAGGTTGTTGCCAAATTAATTGATATCTGGAATGCAAATAACAACGCCGCACCAGATGTCGCATAAAACACAAACGGATCACGCGCACCACGTGCATCACGTATTAAACGATTTATCATATACAACATTACACACAGCATTATACACGCCAAAATTGCACCAAAATCTTCCACTAATGCTGCATAAACGAAATCACTTTCGGCCATTGGCAGTTTTTCGGTTGCAAAGGCCTCGTCCCCCATGCCAAATAGGCCACCTTGGCGTATAGAATTGATGGAATATCCAACCTGGGTATTTGGATCAAGTGGCTTAAAGAAATCAATAACACGTTCATGCACGTGATGCTTTAAAAAGAACGCGCCAACCCCACCACACAAAACAACCAATCCTAATATTCCACATATCTTTAACGGCAGGCCCGCTACAAACAGCATTCCGCCAGCAACCGCACCATATAACAACAATGTTCCGATATCCGGTTGCTTAAACAAAACTAGTGCAATAAAACCAAACAACGCAATATATGTCCACCAACTGAACGCACCAAATTTCAATGTATCACGCGTAAAAATATTTTCACCAAAGCGTTCTTTCATTTTACTAATAAACCACGCAGTAACCATAACAAACCCTGGTTTCAATATATCAGACGGCATAATATTTATTCCAGACAGCCCCACCCAACGCGAAGAACCGTTAATTGTTACAGGATGAACCAATGTGACAAATAACAACAACAAACAAACAATCACATTAATCCACGCAACAATCATGACATTGCGCTTATTCAGTAAACTGACGACAAACATTGTTGCAAAACCACCAATATAAAACGGCAACATACTTACAAAAAAGTGATACCAATGCCACCCCTTACGCACAGTCATTGCGGATCCAGTTGATATAGCCGCAATCATACCAATCAATATCAACCCCAAAACACAAAACAGCAACGCGCGATCAACACCATAATACCAATCGGTAAAATGACTGTCATCTGTTCTGCGCGCAATCAACATTTGATAACATCCTTCTTTATGCGAATTTTAGTAATACCAATGCCAAGCCGGCAAACAATACCGACATAACAAAAAAACGTTCCACTATCTTGGTTTCTGGCCAGCCCAATTCTTCAAAATGATGATGCAGTGGGGCACGTAAAAATATACGACGACCCGTTCCAGTTATTTTACGTGTAATTTTAAAACCAACCGTCTGCAACAGTGATGATAACAAAATTAAAACCATCATTCCCGCAGCCACAGCCATAACAATTTCTGACTTTAACAACATAGCGATCGTTCCCATCAATCCTCCCAATGCCAACGATCCGACATCGCCCATAAATATTGACGCGGGTTTTGCATTAAACCACAAGAAACCTAGGATTGCACCAAACGCGCCCCCCAGCACAGCATACAATCCGTCCGCCGCGGGCAAGAACATAACCGTATCCATAAAGCCGATGCGTGTTGCACCATATAGGGCCACAACCAAAACAATTAAAACTGGCAAATATAACTTGGCCAACATACCGTCCAGACCATCCGTGATATTAGTGGCATTTGCCGAACCACAAATTACGAAATACGCAAACACATAATAAAACAGCCCCAATGGTAACACTATACCAAACGGTATTGCCAAAGATAGCGTCTGCATATACGGCGGAAAAGTCATATTAATAAAATATGCTAAAACAACGACAAAGACCGCCTCTGCCACCAAACGGAATAAAGGCGACAATCCGTTAGATGCTTTTTTTGACTGTGATTTGACCTTTTTATAATCATCTGCAAAGCCAAGCATTCCAAACAAAGCCACCGCCAACAATGCAATCCACCCGTCCATATTTGCCAATGGCATAAACAGCACAGATGAAATCAGTATTGCCAACACAACCAAAATGCCACCCATTGTTGGCGTTCCGGTCTTTTGTTTATGCGATGCTGGCAAATTTTCACTAATTGGTTGACCCTTCTTTTGCCAATTTTGCATCCATTTAATAAAACCCCGACCAAAGATAACCATTATCAAAAAAGACAACGCAAAGGCACAAGCCAGTTGCATCCAACCACTAGCAAAAAAACCTATACCGCGCGACAACAAATAATCTGTCAGCATTTGAAAAAACTCCTTTCATACACTGATTATGGTTTTATTACAAAATATATGCAACACAAAATTTTATATGATTAAAAAACGCCACCAACAACCGCAGATTTAACGGCACCTTTTTGTTTTGGTGCAGGATTTGGGGATTGACCGGGTTTAAACGCCTCTGTAATAATCATTCCATCGGGATCATGCGCGGCGGCGACACCACTGCTACGATTTACACGAACAAAATTCATGCCGTCAGGAACAGCAAAAGGTTGATCTGATTCATTTTGCAAAGCGCTTGTCATAAATTCAGCAAAAACACGCGCCGCCATATGCGAACCTGCGCCCTTGCCCAATGGTTTGGGCGTATCATAACCCAAATATACACCCGCAATTAAATTTTTAGAAAAACCAATAAACCACACATCCTTGACATCATTTGTTGTTCCGGTCTTGCCCGCAATAGTATGACCCGCAACACGTGCCTGACGCCCAGTACCACGTTCAACCGCGCCCTGTAAAATAGATACGATTTGATACAAACTCTGTGGATCAGACAGGGCAGCTGTTTCTTCGGTAAATTCAGGTGGTAATAATTCTGAATCCCATTCAATAATTTCAGATGCCTTGCCATCAATAAGATTTCCATACCTGTCTTCAATATAGTCAACCAAACGTGGTTGAATCACATGCCCACCATTAACAAATGCGGAATAACCCGAAACCAATTTCTGCAACGTTGTTTCCCCCGACCCCAGTGCCATTGATAAATTTATGTCCTGTTTATCAGATGGATAGACACCGAAACGCTGCGCAACCTCTATGGCATCTTTGTCACCAATCTGTTGAACCAGGCGAACCGTTGTCACATTACGTGATGTTTCCAATGACAGACGCAGTGGTATATCACCCAAAAATTTCTTGTCATAATTTTCAGGTTTCCACAATGTATCATTTTCACGCCAACCAACAATTGGTGCATCCAATAATAATGTTTCAGGTGAATAACCACGTTCCAATGCCGCCAAATACACAAATGGTTTTATTGTTGAACCAATTTGACGATATGCCTGGGTTGCACGATTAAACGAACTTTCGCGAAAACTGCGTCCCCCCGCCATTGCAAGCACGCGTCCCGTATGTGGGTTCATCGCAAATATCGCACCCTGTAATTTTTCGCCAGTGCGTCCATTGTTAAAATTATCCAATTCTTTATTTAATGCCGCAGATGCCGCCCGCTGTAATTCAGGGTTAATTGTCGTTTTTATATACAATCCCTGGTTATACAATGTTTCGCGACCAATAGAATCAAGTAATTGACGGCGTACTTCTTCGGCAAAATATTGAAAATCATCAGACATTTGTTCGGTAAATCCAGCATTGATATTTAATGGTTCCGCCATCGCCGCATCCGCATCAGATTGGGTTATAAAACCTTCGTCCACCATACGATTCAAAACATAATTACGGCGTTCAATCGCGCGTGCGCGATCGTTTGGTGCCTTGGGCAAGGATGCCAAAAACGCACATTCTGACAATGATAATTCTGATACCGGTTTGTTAAAATACATCAATGCCGCCGACGCGACACCGTATGCACGTGCACCTAAAAATATCTGATTCAGATATAATGTCATTATATGCTGCTTTGAAAAACTGCGTTCCAGACGCAGGGCCAATATCGCCTCTTTCACTTTGCGTGAAAGGGTGCGGTCAGATGTTAAAAAGAAATTTTTTGCAACCTGTTGTGTAATTGTTGATGCACCAGAAAAATTACCACCAATCCCAAATTTACGCATAACATTATTTGCAGTTGCACGAACAATTCCAACAACATCAATTCCTGGATGTGTCCAGAAATTTTGATCTTCGGCCGCGACAAATGCATTTATTAACTGGGACGGAATATCGTTAAAGTCCAGGAACACACGTCTTTCTTCGGCATATTCAATCAACAGTGATCCGTCAGACGCATACAGGCGCGATGCCACAGGCGGCGCATACGTTGCCAAATTACGATAGTCGGGCAAATTGTTTCCATATATCAACAACACAGCCGCAACGACACCAACAAATGCCGTAAACAGCCAGAAAAAACCATTTAAAATTTTACGAAAAAAACTTTTGTTTTGCATAAATATAATTTTATCTGAATATTTCACGATTGCAAATAATAATTAAAAAATGCGCCGAATTGGCGCATTTTTATAATTCTATATGACCATTCGTTGCGACCAAATCGGCACCCATGGCGATTTTACCGCCCGCTTCGCGTACCAATAATTCACCTGCGGCAATTTCCGCAAAATCAATCGGATCAGACACAAACCCATCAAACCGCCCACATGCAACCCACGCCAAATCCAACGCGGGGCAACCCGTCCGACGTGCATCACCAAATGTTTTACGATTATCAGATGTATTATATGCAATCGTAGATTCAGATAAATCTGTAATATTAGATGTGCGAACACGCGCAGAATGAAATGTTGAATATGCATATGCACCTGCGTCCGCTTCGCCATAATATAGGCGTTCATCAATTGGTGAATAAATTAATGCAATCTTGGTTTCGCCATTTGTTCGCAGCGCCAACGATATTGCAAAATGTGGGTTCGCACGAACAAAATTTGATGCCCCGGACAGTGACAAAACAAATTCATCACGACCATCACCCGCCTGGGATACATTCGGCGTCAGCAGACCCGCCGATGGGCGAACCAACAATAAATCAGACAAAATACTTTCTTCTATTCTGGCAGATGCCTTTTGCACAAAATCATGTGCAGAACGAATTGACTGTTGCAGGTTTTCAACTTCGCCAAAATCATGACGCAGGCCCGACGCAGTGCGTTCCAATGCCGCAAACATTTTGTTTAATTCGGTTGATCCCTTTATCAACAGTTCCATTTTATTGTCCCTGATTAAAATTTGAATCCTGCAAATTTGCTCTTAAATTCAGCGGCACGTTGACCCTTGGCAGAATCGTTATTACGTTGACCCGTCCATGCAGAATGGTTCAAATTATCAGTTGATAAAATCAAATCTTTTTTGACAGATGAATACATTTTTACGGTTTTGCCATCTGTACGTGTGACATTGATTTCATAATATTCAGGATGAATTCCTTGTTTCATAATATAACCCTTTTGATTTTATAAGCCCGAGAATTATACAAATAAAAATCCAAAAATCAAGCAATAATCGTAAAAAACTAATACTGACCAATGCAGCCCAAATACGAATTACCCGTTGATTCCAGGACATTTATAAATTGATTCTGGTTACGACCCGAAAACAAAGCCAAAATTGTCCCAGCATCAGTCGCCAACATATCGGCAACCGTCGCGATTGATGAATTCATTTTTTTGAAAAAACCACTTGCCGGGTATATTTCTGCCGCGAACAAATGGTTTGTGCCCTTGGTATCAGCCATAGATTCAGATTTTATCACCATTAACTGACATTCAGGGGAAACAATAATCTTGTCCGTCACAACGGCATCCGCACCCAATAATTCGCCCCACCAACCAGTTGAACCACAAAAAACAGGATAAAAAATGATACTTTCGGGGTTTTCCGACATAATTGCCGCAACATCTAAATCATCACTAACCACCGATGGCATAACCCCAAAGTTTGAATTTATCACCTTGCGCGCCAACTGGTAATCAGAATCAGTTGAACTCTTGCGGGGCCAATAAAGAATCGGATTTTGTTTCATCAAAACCCATTGTACCAGATTCGGACGATTAAAAAAAGACCCCGATGTTAAATAAAGGGCTTGATTTTTATTTTTTTATTGCGCCCCACCAGGTTTTTAGCCCATTCCACATAATATTTAAATCTTTCTTGGCGGTATTATAAAACCCATCTGGCACAGTGACACTGAACAATGTTTTTACCAGCGCAGGTATCATTATCATAAACATTGCCATAAATATTCCCATCAATATTATTGTAATCAGTGTATTATTCTGCATCATCAGGCCGTCCATCAATATTGTCGAATCGTTTTCCGCCAACGCAGACGCTAATACAGACAAACCCTCAAATGAACCAAACGCAGCATTCAAAAACATTATCGCAAATGTAACAAAAATCCCAACCATCGCAATACCAAGTGTTCCCGACACAACATCATTAATGATTCGTTGAATGCTATCCTTGCTGTTTTGCGGAAATACTTTCCAACCGGAAAACAACCACGATAGCAACATAAATGGCAACATTATTAAATCCAGGGATAACTTGATAAATATTTCCAGAAAATAAAGCGGTACCGGCAGTAACGCCATAAAGAACAACACCAACACCAACAGCCCCGCAAAGAAAATCGGTACGTTCGGAAAAATTGGTATATTCCACATTAATTTATGCATATATTTATCATTAAATGCCATGTTCAGCATTGTCCACCCAGTTGTCATACCTAAACCCGTCATTTGATGAACATTTGCCAATTCACACGCCAGTGAATGACGCAGATGCGGTGAAAACGCACCACGCGCATCATTAATGGAAACCCGGTCCGCCGCCGCAGTTGCAACAATACATGTTGCATAATTTTCCTGGGCAGTTTTATCAATCGTTGTTATGGCATGATTCATTGACAGTCCAATATTAAAAATCGGTTCAATAACAATATCTGTCAGCAAGCGCGGCAGCGGTATTAACAATAGTCCCGCAACAAATGCCAATTTTACAATGTGTGTTCCGAAATTCCCAGCGAGTGCCCATGGATCATCGGGTTTTGCGGGCGCGCCAACGTATCCTGAAAATAATCGCCATGCAACCCATAACCCAGTAAGTGCCAATGCAATTGGTGCAACAACAATTCCAATCGCATGAAATGCAGTCGGTAATATTCCAGACATTGCAGACATTATATCTGAAAAAATCGTGCAAGACCAACATGATGAGAAAAAATTTAATGCATCCGCCATATTAACAGGTGACACACTGCGATAAATTGAAAAACCAGCAATTGCACCAACACCGACAATGGCCCCGATTACCAATGGCGCAACCGCCCCTGCGGATAACGGCAGGAACGATAAAAATATTGGCCAAAACTTTTTTATGCCCCTCATACTGAATTTAACTATACCATATTTTATTCAAATTATGATATAATTGACAAGTATAAATATTAGTAGCAGAGAGAATGAAATTATTCCGGCGATTTTTTGCGTCTATGTTTTTTATGTGCATTGCGGGACTGCCATTGTCTGCCATGGCTGATTGGAAAATTGTTGATGCATTGGATATATCACCATTAATCCCAGATATTCTGGATGCGTTGATGATGGTTGCAACCGGTGGATATGAATTTTTTGTTAATAATGGCAAGGGTATAATTTATCTGTTGGTGTGGGGGATACTCGCTATAACAATTGGACTGTATGCGGTAAAATTGTTTTTACCGAAACAATGGTTAAATTTTTTTGGTTTTAGTGCATCTGATGAAATTGGACAGGTTGATGGATTCAAGATGTCTGAAAATATGTTAAAGCCAGCAATACGCGCAATCGTTGCCGCCGTTGTTTTGTTGCAAATTAAACCTGTATTCGTCACCGAATGGTTGGTCAATCCGTTTTTACAATTCGGATCACTATACACAGATGCACTGATTAAAACAATTCCACAAATGAACTTCAACCCGCCCCAGGTTGAATGCCCACAAAACATTGTTGAAAAAGCATGGATTTCTGAATCATCGTGTAAATTCTTGGTGCAACCTGTGGCAACACTGTCGTATGCAAACAACCAGATTGTTAAACGTGGTTTTGAATTTATGACAAACGGTTTGCGTGGTCTGTTGACAATAATTTCGCATAACGCAGGTGAAAACATTTTGAATGTACTGACGGGGCTGTTCCTAGTTATAACATTTGTGTCATGTAATATATTTATGGCGCTGCTAATTGTCCAGGCGATATTTAATTTTGGCATGGCACTAATTCTATATCCGTTTCAAGTATTGGTGTGGGTTGCAAAAAAGAACGACAAATGGTTTAATGTCTGGCCTGCATTTTCTGGAATTATCAAGGCATTACAGGAATTAATTATCACAATGATTGCCTGTGCATTTATTTTGTGTGTAAATATTGCCATTGTTCGGTCTATGTTCAGTTGGAATTCATCAGTATTTTCGGTTGCAGCGGGCGGCATGGCACAATCTAATTTACCAATGGCAACATCTGCATCAATCGGATTCGGTGGCCATTCAGTATTATGGTTATCATCCGTTTTAACGTTCTTTATAATGCTGCGCATATTTAACCTGACACGCGAAAAGATAACACAATACACTGGGCCTGGAATGGACAAACTTTACAATTCCGTTACAGGTGATGCAAAAATAGCATTTGGAAAAATAAAGGCATTACCAGGAACAGTCAAAAAAATCGGCAAAGTAGCAGGATGGATTAAAGGAAAATGAATACAATCGCAAATTCTTTGATTGATAACACCATCCAGTGTTGGACTTGTCCTATTTTTGATCAACTGTTTCGTGTTATTTCAACCGCAGCAGCCGCGGTATATGACAAATTGGCATATTTTTGCATCATTATTTTCTGCGTTCTGTTTGCGGCATTTATTTTTAATGCAGTATGGCAAAATATCAAGGGTGGCATGTCGGATCCATGGTATGAAAAATCTGTGCGCAAGGTTGTTATAAATGCAGTTTTTGTTTTGGCATTATTGGGAATGGGGGTTGCGTTTCCACGCTTTATAACCCAAATAACATTTGAACCAGTTGCAGATATTACATTGGTGTATCAGGAAAGTATGTTACGTCAAACAACAGATGAGGTTAATAGTCGTGTGACATATCAACCGGTTGAAATATCAGAATCATCAGAATATTTTTTCAGGCCACACCTGCGCGACACCATTATTCAAATTGCGAAAACTACCATCACACAATTCCAGAGTTATATGAAGTTAGGAATTGCAATTATTGACAAAGGTTTAACGTGGAAAATGTTGCTGGGAATTGGAACACTGATAAAACATATCATACTAATCGCAATCGGCATATATTTATTTTATAATTTCTTTAAATTATTTTTTAGATTTTTATGTTATTTTGCTGATGTAATTGTGGCAATGATGTTCTTTGCATTTTTCTTTCCATTATCATTGATTATTATGATATTTAATGGTGCAGAAAATGTTCCATCATGGATATCAAACATTGGCAAGGGATTAGGTGCAGACCAAATAAAAAAATTAATCAGTGCAATCGTAGCATTAGCCGCCGCAGTTATAACATACACCATTATAATGGTAATAATTGCAAAATTCTTTTCTGCACCAGGGGCCGATGTTAACTCACTGATGAATGCGATTCTATCTGGCGAAGTTTTTGCATCAGACCTTAATGAAGATAATATTGCATCAATTACATTGGTTGGATCAATTGTATTGGTTTATGTGTTAAACTTTATTTATGAACAAATTCCACAGGTTACAAATAAAATTATGGATGCATTTAGTATCAAACTGGAAAAGAACGCAATTGGCGACAAGGTTGCAGATGATATAATGGGGCTGACTAAAAACGTGTGGGAATTGGGCAAAGGCGTTGCAAAGGCCATCGTTACCCATGGTGAATCCACAGACGATAAAAAGGATGACAAAAAAGACAAATGACACCGTTAAAAATTAAAATCATTACTGTCATTATACGATTTGTCCTGGGCGCAGTTGCACTGGGGCTGGGGATTTGGTACTTAACATCGTCTATTAATGGAACATCAATTTCATATACCAGTATGTCCGGATTTATGAACGCAATTGGTGGCGCAGGTGGTGACATTGCAAATGTTAATGGGTGTTTTTTATGCGGATATATATCGCAACTGTTTGATGTGATTGGTCGGGCAACAGAAATGTTTTGGGGTGCTATTGTAAACCACCTGTGGTTGCTGATGGCAATTGGGTTTGGAATATTTTTAATACTGCATACAATGACGTTCTTTTTTGATGCGTTAAAGAAAACAGGACAATACAGTGCCGATGAACAAAAATTAGATTTTCAAAAGTGGTTCGACAAGGTTTGGCGCACAGCAACACGCATACTGATTGTTGGGGCATTGATAGGAACCGTTGGAATGGGCGGAACAACGATGTTAAAAACTGTGGCTAGTGTTATAATCACACCTGTTCTATATATCGGCACAGAATTATCCATGGCCGCCACAGGTGCAATTAGTGCGGCACAATGCAACGCGATTACAGCAGCATCCAGTGGTGTGTTATCGCCCGTATTGGATAACTTTATGTGTGTTATCGGAAATCTAAACACCGTTATTTTAGCGGGTGCTGCAGGCGGATTTTCAATGATGAATTATGCATGGATGGGTTTGGGTGGTGGTGCATTTACGTGGATTGCGGGGCTGGCATTGGTAATTATGTTTTTGATAATCGGTTTTGATTTGTTGTTTCAAGTGTTTTCAGTTCTGTTCAAATTAGTGTTCTTGATAATATTTTTACCTGTGTTTTTGGGTGCTGCCGCATTTGAAGGTGTATGGAAAATTGCATCTGGATTGGTTGGGAAAGCAATTACTATGTTGGTAACATCGGCACTGCGTATAATTGCAATCACGTTAAAGATTGTTATTTTATATGCAACAATTTGGTTCGCAGCCGATGCAACATTACCGGGGCCCATTGATAAATATACGGCGGTATTACCACCATTGATTGAGCAAGTTACCAACAACCCAACCGCTGAAACTATGTCGGTGATGCATGTATTTAAAACATGTGAAAATAAATCATTGGTGGCGGACGGAACGATTGATGCGGATAAATTTAAAAACTGTTTTATTGCGGAAAAATCACGGGTAGAGGCACAGTATCCCGGTGCATTTGATTTTATGCGCAATGGTTGGGATTTCTTGATGTTAATGTTGGGGCTATTCTTGTTATACTATTATGTAATTGCACCACGCATTGACAAACTGATACCACAGGGACAAATCAAATTACCAATCCCAGGTGAAACATCAGATGTGTCAACAGGTGAACAATTTGACTTTGGCGCATGGATGCATGATTTAGGACAAAAGATGTATCACGCACCTGCAAATTGGTTCAAAGCAGTTGCTGAGAAAATGAAAAACTAAGGATTGTTTGTGAAAAATATGGCAAAGAAGTTTTTGTTAAAAATCTGTGTTGTGATTTTCACAATCATTGTGTGCGCACCATGCCACAGTGCAACAAGCAATCTGCCAATGGGTGATATTGGGGATAATGGGACATGGGCGACTGAAAACAACCTGAATCAAATTACAAATAATTTACAAAATGATATTGTTACGTTTGCCCCAGATGCCCAGGAAATTACTAGAAACCACGTTCCACTAGAGGCGAAAGCCAGTATCGCATTTATGAATGCAATGACCAGTATCGGCAAAATCTTGGACAGTGCATTGGTGCGATTTGCAATGTTATTTATTTTGATTGCTTATGCATTCTGGATTGGTATAGAAGCATATAACATGATGACAACTGGTGGGGACGCGAAAAAATTAGTTTATGATTTGTTAATCAAAGGCATAAAAATTTCAATATGGCTGATTATAATTGCGTTTGGACCCGCCAAAATATTTATGTGGATTATGGGACCAATCTTATCAGTTGGAACATACATGGCAAATATGATTCTAAATGCGGTATTGGGGGCGGCGGGTGTATCAATGCCCGACACATGCGCATCTATTGCACAGTACGCATCGCAAAATATTAGTCCAGATGCAATCATAGATGCAGCGGCAGCCAGTGATATAATATGCTTGCCAACACGTATGTCTGAATTTTTCAGAATTACACTTGCTCTCGGATTCAGGTGGATTGTTGCCGGCATCGGACACAGTTTATTAACATTTATCGCAGGAATTGCATTGATTATTATGTCAATCAGGTGCATTTGGAAATTCTTGTTCATGGCCCTCGGGGTTGTTGCAGATTTGTTTTTAGCTGTTTTAATGCTGCCATTTACCGCAATCGCAGAAACAACATCTAAAACAAAATTCAAGGGTATTGTGGGTGATATATTTAACACATTTACCGGTCTATTTTCACCAGAGTCATTGGATGCACAAATTAAAAAATTTATATCCACTGCACTCTATTTTGTATCACTAGCAATAGTAATTGGTGTATGCGTTGCATTATTAAGTGGCGTATTTACCGCGGACCTGTTTAGTATTGAACCAACCGTTGATAACGCAGGTGGATTTATAATAACATTGTTAGTTCTGCGGTTGGTTATATATATGGCGGATCAGACAGATAAATTCGCAAACGATTGGGGTGGCAAAATTCAGGGCGATTTCGGTAACAAAGTCCAAAGCGATGTTAAGGGATTATGGAACGCGTCTGTAAAACAATTCCAATCATGGCAAAAAGCAATTAAAGAATCTAAGAAACCTTAAAGTATTTTAACAAAATCGCGGGCGACTTTTTTAATTCCCTTGTTTTTGAACGCGATTGTTAAAATTCCCGAACCCTCTTCAATAACAACCCCCATTCCCAAATCAGAATGCGAAACCATTTTACCAACTAGTGTAGATTGTTTAAATTTCGGTTTTGGTGTTGTGTGTGTTGGAACCCGTTGTGAATGTGCACCCCCGATAAAGCGAACAAATTTTGAATCCATTTCAGATATAAAACGACTGGGCATATTATATTGACGCGAACCATATATAAATCGCGACATGGCATTTGTGATTATTGCACAACGTTTTGCACGTGTAATAGCAACATATGCCAGGCGGCGTTCTTCGGCAAGCGATCCTTCGTTCACAGATTTTTCATTTGGGAAAATTGTTTCTTCCCATGCCGGCAGGAAAACAGTATCAAATTCCAAACCCTTGGCCGCATGCATCGTCATAATACTGACCGCACCAACATCCGATGCAACATTTGTTCCATCCATATCGTCCGTCATCATCAACGATGCTTGCTCTAAAAATTCTGGCAAGGTTTCGTATTTAGATATAGATGTAATTAAATCTTTGATATTTCCTATGCGATCGCTGGCATCAGGGTCGGCTGAATCTTGCCACATTTTTATATAACCCGAACGTTTCAGAACCTCTGAGGCAGCATCAGATGGTTTCATCGCCCCCCAATCAAAATCAAACGCTGACAAAAATTCATCCGCCATAGCGCGTTGTTTTTTTGATAATATACTGTTACGCAACCCATCCATCAAATTCGCGCCAGCGGCCTTTATTTTTGCAATCGCGGCCGGTCCAATGCCACGTGATGGCTTTCCAACAACACGCATAAACGACATATCGTCAAACGGATGCACTAACAGTTGCAAATACGCAACCGCGTCCCTTATTTCAGCCCTGTCATAAAACTTCTGTGCACCGATAATTCGGTATGGAATGTGACGTTGTGCAAATTCAGTTTCAAATGAGCGCGACAAAGTTGCACTGCGAATCAAAATAGCAATATCTTGATATTCACTGCGCCCAGATAAAATTTCATCTGATATCATGCGAACCTCGTCTAAATCGGATGGGACAGTTATAACATAAACTGGTTCACCCATATTTGAATCATCAGGGGTATGTAAAACCTTGGCATATCTGTCGTCATTATGTGATATTAATGCATTAGCAGCACCCAAAATATTTCCCGTACTACGATAATTTGTTTGCAGTTTTTTTATCGTGGCATTTGGATATGTTTGTTTAAAATCAACAATATTTCTTATTTCTGCGCCACGCCAAGAGTATATAGATTGATCTTCATCACCAACGCAATAAATATGCGGATTTTCGGCATCACGCGTTAATAATTTTATAAATTCCATTTGCGCAACATTGGTATCCTGAAATTCATCAACCAAAATATATTTAAACTGATTTTGATATGCGCGCAAAATTTCAGGATGTTCAGTAAACAAACGCAGGACATATAAAATAATATCGCCAAAATCCAGCGCCCCCAATCGTTCCATTTCTGCATTATACGATTGAAAATTTTTGTTATCAGACGACAGTGCCGCAAGCCCACCATCCTTGATACGTGAAAATTGCTCAACGTATTCCGCAGGACTGGTCGTTGTTGTTGACAGCACAGATTTTATAACCTTGGACTGATTATCTTCGTCATAAATTATAAAGTCAGGACGCAAACCCAACTTATCTGCATGGATTCGCAATATCCGCAAACACACCGAATGAAATGTTCCCATCCAGGATAAATTTTGCCCCGTTTCAGAACGAACGCGGTCGCGGATTTCATTTGCAGCCTTGTTGGTAAATGTCATCGCCAATATATTCCATGGTGCAACACCATTTGACAGCAGGTGTGTTATTACCGCCAACAAAACACTGGTTTTACCGGTTCCTGCACCCGCCGTCACCAAAACCGGGCCATCATCAACCGCATTTACCGCATCAATTTGTTCACTGTTAAGATTTTCTAGATTTAATTTCATATCTTGTTTATAATGCCATTGCTATATAACTATACCAAATGGGGAAAAAATGTCACGTGTAATATGTTTTGATATTGAAACAACTGGATTTGAATACTTACGTGGCGACAGGTGCATTGAAATTGGTGCGGTTGAATTGATTGATGGCAAATTAACAGACAACACATTTCATGAGTATATTAATCCCGAGGGGAAAATTATACCCCCCGAAACATACATGGTTCACAAAATATCAAATGCGTTTTTGGAAGACAAACCAAAAATGTCGGTAATTGCACCAAAATTTATGGAATTTATTGGGGACAGTCCAGTGGTTGCCCATAATGGTTTTGATTTTGACTTTCCGTTTATGAATCATGAATTAGAAATGCTAAAAATGGCACCGATTCCACATGAACAACAAATGGATTCTATTGTCATTGCACGAAATCGTGTCTATGGTCCCAAAAGTTATTCTTTGGACGCATTGGCAAAATGGTTTGGTGTACCGTTAACCGCACGCGCAAATGCACACGGTGCGTTGATTGACGCAGAAATATTAGCCAAGGTTTATTTGGAACTGGAAAATACTGCACCGGCACGCGAAATGTCTGAAATTATCGCAGAACAACACGATGCAATGTTAAACCATCCAAAGATTGGTGCAAACTTTCCAATTCGTCATTTTCCCGCCAGCGCAGACGAAATTGCGCACCACGATTCGTTCATGGCAGAAATTAATAAATAAATTTGGGTGTATTATTTAGACACACATACGCCATACGTATTACGCGTTTCGGTATTGCCGTCACATTTTAGGACGCAACTGCTGCCCCACACTTCATATCCGGTGTTACATTTACACATACTGCTAACACATCCATTAGATGCAGAACCAGGGCAACCGTCCACAGCATACTTTGAATTTTCAGGACATAACAATGACTGATAAAATATCTCTGATATGCTGTTTATACATCCTGTTTCATTATAACAACGGTCTTTTTGGTTTGCGAATACCGCATATGCGCACGTAAGCGCCACATTTCTGCAGGCACCAGTCATAACATTTTTAATACTTTCCGCACTGGCAACAGAAGACCATGTGTTCACCTGTGTCACCTGTTGATTATAACAATCTGCAACATCCAACATACAAGATGATGCATAATCAGAAATAATTTGCGATTGCTGTGCTTTAATGTTCGTCATTGCACGCTGTAAATAATTTATAACAACATCATTCTTTGGTTGATAAGTACCATTAACATACGTATAGTATTGACATTTGTCCAACACAGGGCGACACAATCCACCATCTTTAAACGTCTTGCCTGTACCAATTTTCGTCATTAGATATTTTACAATACATTCACCATTGGTGTCACAAACATCAAGATAAATGCCTTCCAAATTATCCAAAATATTACCAATATTACTGTTATCAAAATCATCGCCCAAAAAATTCTTAATTTTATTAATATTCTGACCTAAGACAACACTGCCATTTTCATCAATATATTTCTTTGTTGGATCAAGACATTTAACATAGCCATTTCCACAAACCATATCATCCAGCATGCAGGTTTCCAAGGCCCCTATACATTCCCTGGCATCATATTGGTTTTTGTTTTGCAAAACCGCCAAACGCGCCTTTTGTAACAACAAATTTGCACTGCGAACATTGGACACCAACGTATCATTCATCTTGCTTAAACCTTGTTCATATGCAATACAATCCTTATCTATGGCCAAATCATAGTTTCCTGTAACCTGTGAAATTGTGCCACCTGCCTTTTTACATTCATTTAAAATCGTATTACAACGTCTTTTCGCAACATTATACAGTTCAGAACCACGTTTGTTGGAAATACTTGCCGCTGTGGTATCTGTTAAAAAATCCAAATTAAACAAATCGGCATCAGAAGATGAAAAATCTAAATCCATATCCAACCCGAACCCAGAACTACCCGTTGAATAATACGTTGTTATAGCGGTTGGATCCTTGATTAAATTTTCAATATCATCCAACATATTGCGCGTTTCAGAAACATCCCTTTGTCCATCAATAGCAGTTTCTGCCTCTGTTGCGGTCATAATAGCACGAATTTCATCAGCTGACAAACCAACATAACGAATACGTTGCGCAATTTCGTTCAATTCGGCGTTAGCATTTGTTACGGCCTCTTCAACCTTTGAATACTTTGAAAGATTCGCAGAACAAGAGCATCTTTTTTGGTTTGCATCTACAACGGCACAAAACTGGTCCATACATTCATTATACTGATCTTGGCAAGATTTGTTTAATTCAGCTGTCTGTTCCAAAACTTCCTTTGCTTGCGACAAAGATTCCGCAGACACAGCTTTGGTGGAACGCCCTATAATTTGGCGATTATCAACATTATTCATAACAGCAATATTGTTTGATTGTATAGCAGATGGGATTCCACTAAATCTGCTGGGGGTTGATTGATCAGGTCTAATGGCAGAGCTACGATCAGAAACATGATTTATTGATGGCTGACTGCGAGATGCCTTTACACTGCGAGATATCTGGGCTGAAGAATCTGTATTCCGGGATGTATTCCTGACATCATAACCCTGTGCACGCGATGCAGACGTATCAGACCGCAGCCCCTCTGCACACAATGCAGGGGTCACCCACAGACCACCTATAAAAAGGTATAATAGAAACTTCCTCATCCTTGGGTTAAATTATACCATAAAAAACAGATGTAAAAAAGCGATTATTAAAAAAACCGTCCAATCGGACGGTTTGTGTTTTACTATTTTGCCTCAGGCGTGACCGAAACAGTTTTACGATCACCAAGACCACGTTTAAATGTGACAATACCTGCAATCTTGGCAAATATTGTGTGATCTTTACCCATACCAACATTCAATCCCGGGTGCACCGCTGTGCCACGTTGACGAATGATGATATTACCTGGGATAACATGACTGCCACCAGATTTTTTAACGCCTAATCTGCGCCCTGCTGAGTCACGTCCGTTTGATGTAGCGGTACCCGCTTTCTTATGTGCCATTTTTTAACTCCTTGAAATTTAAGCTTTGATTTCTTTGATTTTCAAAACAGTTATATATTGACGATGACCCGCTGTACGACGATAATTTTGACGACGTTTTTTCTTGAACACCAAAATCTTGTCATCGCGTTTTTGTTCTATAACCTCAGCCACAACCTTCGCCCCAGAAACAAATGGATTACCAATTTTGTCACCCGCCATTAAAACCTGGTCAAATTCAACGGTTTTATCAGCATTGATTTTTTCAACCTTGATAACATCACCCGCCTGGACACGATATTGTTTGCCACCGGTCTGAAATATTGCGTAGTTGCTCATATTCTTTGCCCTTTTGTTTTACACTTTTGTCTAAAAGTTTATGCAAATACTATATCAAAACAACAAAAAGTCAAGCGTTTTGCATAAAAAGTTATACAAAATCATCAAACAACACAAACAAAAACCGCCCAAACGGGCGGTTTTAATCGTTATTCCAACCTGTACCAGCATCAGTTCGTTTCCAACTTCTAACACCTTCTATCCCGATATTCTTTAAACATTGTTCACGATAATTTACAGAACTGCTAAGTCCCGCCCCAGATGCATACGAGCCATTCAAAATTTCAGACAATGTCACAACATTGCGACAGGTATTTTCAGAATAAATTTCTGATACGGTGCAGGCGTCTGAATCTGCTTTATCTATGACCGCCTGCAAAGTGCTGACATTACCTGGTGTGCCACATACCATTGTCTCGTAACAATGTGGAACATTTGCAATTTGCATACAGTACGTCTTTATACGACTGGTTGACCAACTGGTATTTGACGTTTCCTGTGTAGTATAACAATCATACAATTCAGACAAGCATTCGTTCATATTACTGATTGCATTACTATATTCAGACAACATACTGTTTTGTTCTTCGTTATAAAATTCAAGACGCTTTTGTTGCAGTGCTTGTTGTGCAGCAACCTTTTGATATGCAATATTTTGTGCCGTCTGTTGCAGGGCCGAACCATAGGCATCGCATGCCGCATTTGCATCCAACAAATATTTCTGCATAATGCTACGGCGCGCATCGGCAACAGGTCCACGCAACTGAGCATATGGGTCAGACGTTGATGTCGTTGATGTTGAATAACCAAAACATGCCGCAGATGAAGATGTTGTTGCGTTGGTTGATCCGCGTTCATTCAATTTAACATCACCTTGGTTATTACCAGATGTAGTAACCGATATATAACTGTTATAATTAAATGGACAATTAGAACTCTGGCCATTCATACATTTTGCATGATTTGTGCCGTTTGATTCTGTGACAGTTGGTGGAGTCCCACACGCTTCGTAAATACCATTAAAGCAAGAATCCAGAACACGACCACAAACATTGTTGTGTGCATATTCAAACAATTCGTATCCCCATGTGTTTGCCAGTGAATCCAATCCCGTGGCAGATTTTACGCCATCTAAATTCAAAATTATATTCATCCCAGCCAATGCCCCCGTTAAATTTGACATTGCGGTATATATACCACTATCGTCGCTGGTCGTGAATTGTTTTGCAAAATCCTTGGCATCCGCCCACGCCTTTAACGACGCCAAAATATCACTAGATGATCCATCAATATTTTTAATATCAAATCCAAAATTATTTCCATCCTCTGAGCAATACGCCGGCTTAGCATCATAAGAACATTCGCTTGTGTTGTACATCATATGAGCCTGGCACCATGCAGTCATATATTTTTCTTTTGATATCAAATTACCGCTTTCATCCTTGGTTGTTCCTGCGACAGCCACAGCATCTTTCCACGAAACACAGTTCATAACCTTTTCTGCATCGGTTAATTGAAATGCCGCACTAACATCCTTGCCCTTGGTTGAAATCAACAATGCCAATTGCCCAGACAGGTTTATTAATTCTTCATTTGCGGTTTCCAACGCCTGTTCTGCAACCAAGAAATGTGTCGCACGACCCGCGCACGAGCAGCGACCCTTGGTGTCACTACGCGCAGTGCAAATTTCATCCATACATGTATAGTAACTTTCCAAGCATGTGCTATACGCAT
>JAGHVG010000016.1 GCA_018064405.1 Candidatus Enterousia scatequi
TGCGGTTATCGTTGGCCAATCCGCCATTGCATTTATACCGTATATGCATGATAGTATTATTCCCAGTGTGAATATATTATGTTTGCGCATTGTGCTGTCCCCCTTAGTTTCCTATGATAAAAATGGTACATAAACCAAGGTTTTTGTACCGTTCGGTTAACAAGAGGGAACGTGCAGAATTTGCGGCTTTCTTGGGTTAACAAAACTAAAAGGGGAAAACATGAAAAAGATATTATTAACAAGTGTTGCTTCGTTGGTGATTACCGGTATCGCACAAAATGCGATGGCTACATGGGGCACAGAAGGTCACGTTGATTTAAACGGTGCCAAGGAAGCCATTGAACGCGTGGATAATTCTTGGGCAGTAATAAATGGATTACAAGAAGCCGTTCGTACAGCAGATGGTGACATAAACCAAAAACTAGCAAGTATTGCTGGCTATCTTGCCGAGGCACCTGCTGATGATGAAGGTGATGGGGATAAGCAATATGGCGAAAATTCAAACGTTGGTGTTATTTCTGGCATTATAACTGATACCGCAAAAATCCAAGAAGGTTTTTATACTACATTAAGCATGTTGACAGGCGATAAAAACACAGAAGGTTCTGTTGACTACAAAATAGAAACTTTAAGTGAAGCAATTTCTGCTAGCAGCACAAAATTGCAAAATGATGTTTTTGCCTTGGATTCCAAAGTTAACGAATTGGATGAAAACTTGTCTGCAGGTATCGCGAGTTCTGTCGCACTGTCATCTGTCGCAGTCGCCAATGTCCAAAAAGGCGAAATGTCCGTTGGTGGCGGTTACGGCAACTACAATTCCAAATCTGCAATGGCATTTGGCGCAGCGTTGGGTATTACCAACAACTGGTCCGCGAATGCTGGTGTCGGGCTTGGATTCGGCAAAGACACGAAAGCGTCTTTCCGCGTTGGAACAAATTACAAGTTTAAGTTGTTCTAACAAAATCTTGTTTGTGTTAAAGCGCGCACACAGGGGAATTTCGGTTTCCCTGTGTGTTTTATTTGTAAAGATAATATCAGAGTGTGTTGATGTTTTTATCGTGTTTTCTTAAAACGTGCGGCGGCGAATTATCCCGTATATCAGAAATCCAATCAATAAAACCATTATTGCGATAAATATTCCGATTGCTGCGTCGTTGTATTCTGCAAACGGCAGGCGAACATTCATCCCATAATATCCGACAATAACCGTCGGGATAACCAAAACAATATTCCACATGGTTAAGCGGTTAATGTACGTGTTGGAATCCATATTAATAACGCTTTCAAATGTTTCCTTGATAGATTTCAGCATTTTGCTGTAATTTGCCACAACTTCGGCACCCTGGGCCAATTCAATACGGGCATCTTCAATTAAATCTTCGGCTTCATCTGTTTTTACAAACCCACGCATTTTTTCCAATTTGTCAATCACAACCAGATTTCCCCGAATACCCGCCATATACAGATTATAACTGTTTTCAACCTCTAACAATGACATCAGATCTTGTTTACGGACACGTTCCTGTAATGCCTTTTTAGAATCAATAACCCGCTTGTTCAATTCTTTTAAGAATCGCAGGTAAGATTCAGCAATATAGTATATTATGTTTAAAACAAACTCTTCGCGTGATGTTTTTTCATCGCGCTTGATTTTGTCCAGTAAATCACAACGTTTGCGACATACTGTAATTACGCGATTCGCTGAATAAATAATAGACAGTGGTTCGGTATGCCACAGCGTATCATTTTCCCTGTTTACAATAGGAAAACGCACAATTATAACCTTGTAATCATCTTCAACTTCTAAACGTGGTTGCTCATCAGGGTCCAAAATGTCAGAAATGGTATCTTCGTCAATTTTGTATTCTGTTTGCAGGCGTTCAAAATCATCATGGTCAGGATTGCCAACGTTTATCCAGGTAAAGGTTTTTAGTTTTTCTACATCAAACATGTGCGCCGCCTCCCTGTTGTTAAATATTGATAAAGCGGCACAGATTCTAACGTAAAAAAAATCAAAATGCAAATATAATGGGAATATAAAACTATATTTTTTACATGTTTCGGGTGATAAAATTTGTTTGTCAGATCAAGGGGGGTAATACAATGAAAAAAATTCAAACAGATTCATATACAATTGCACACTATGTTTTGTTGTTTTTGGTCATAGTTGTCGTTATTTGGTTCGTAATTTGGGCAATTCGTTCAACCCGTGGGGAAGCTGTCGCTGGTGAAACAAAAACGACCAATCCGTCATGTGTTCAACAAACAATAGATTCTGTGGCGCAAATGTGGATTAACGACACAGACAAAATTCCCCAGGAATATACAGATATGATGATAAAACACGCAAATCGCGTTGTGAAGGTTAAAACGCGTGGTAATTGTAATGGGCAATCATTTGTTTGCGAAATGGGTGCTGTGCGCGCATCGTGTGATCCATGTGCGATTGCCGTCGCACGCCAGATGGCGATTGATAAACATACGTCCGATATGGTGCTGAAAAATTGTAATGTTGAAATACATCAAACAAAATAAAAAAAACCGCCAAAACGGCGGTTCTTTTTATTTATAACGTTTCTATGACAACCATTGCGGCGCAATAATCATCTTGGTCAGTCAGGGAAACATGAATCTTGGTTTCTTTGCCGTCAGACAAATCCTTTAGTGCAGATTTTGCACCGCCTGCGATTAATAATTCGGGACATCCGGCGTCATTATGTGATACGGACACATCCACAAAGCTGATTGAATCACCAAATCCAGTGCCAATCGCCTTTAAAAATGCCTCACGCGCAGCCCAGAATTTTGCCAGGTGCTTTTCAGCATTCGCGTTATCGTTGTCAGCATATTCTAATTCTTTTTTGGTAAATATGCGTTGTTTTTTGAATGCAGACCAATCAAGAAAGCGGTTGCATTCAACCAAATCAATTCCAATTCCCAGTATCACGGATTTCCTCCCTGTGTTTTATAATCGGTTAAGCGAATACTAGTAACATTTTACCGATTCGTGCAAGTGGAAAATATATGCTTGCAAATAAATTGATAGGATTGTATAAATATATGCACGTGTCGGGGCGTAGCTCAGCCTGGTAGAGTACTTGCATGGGGTGCAAGGGGTCGCAGGTTCGATTCCTGTCGCCCCGACCATAAGAATTTAAACCGTCAGAATGGCGGTTTTTTATTAAAAATAACGCGATTTAATCCGGTTACATAACTTTCAAAATATATACAAAAAACAAACAGTTAAATACGAAAAACTGGTACAAAAAAACCAAGGTTTTTTTTCCACCACTTTTTGCAATAAAAACCCAGGATTTCTCTGCTGTTGCCGGCTTCGTCATAACTGTATTAAATTGCGTTTTTTTTAGTAAAAAAAACGCACCAAACGGTGCTTTTTTTATTCGTGGTGGATGTGAACGGACTCGAACCGTTGACCTCTACGATGTGAACGTAGCGCTCTAACCAGCTGAGCTACACATCCGAATAACGTTGGTGGGGATAGTGGGACTTGAACCCACACGGTCGCAATGACCAAAGGATTTTAAGTCCTCAGCGTCTACCATTCCGCCATATCCCCAGGGACCTCTGGTGGAGCTGATGGGACTCAAACCCACGACCTCTACGATGCGAACGTAGCGCTCTATCAACTGAGCTACAACCCCAAAAAAATCTGGTGGGCATAAGAAGACTCGAACTTCCAAGGTATTGCTACCACTAGTACCTGAAACTAGCGCGTCTACCAATTCCGCCATATGCCCGTAAGAGCAAAGCAGATAATAAATTAATTTCTCGCATTTTGCAACAAAAAAACAAAAAGTAGGTTATTATTTTTGTAACATTTTGCTTGCTCTGATTTTTAGATTTTTGCTAACATTTTATCAGAGATGAAGAAGATTCTACTTTTTGTAGTGTGTTTTATCGCATGCTGGGGTGATTCAGTGGCGGCTGTTCGTGGTGCAACATCCGGACTTCGCCAATCATCTGTATCGCAACGTGTTACGACCACAGATAAATCTGTGCGGACACCAACTGCACGAACTGCGGTAAACGTCAGTGCGCGATCTGGGGTGATAACACACAATACTGGTGCAAATACATCACGTGCACAAAACCAATCAAATATAGCGCGTTCGGGTAATGAAAGTAATATGTCTGTTGCAGAAACGCGGACTGGTGCAGAGTATGAAAGGTGTAAAACCGCGTATTTTACATGTATGGATCAATTTTGCCTGTTAAAAAACGATAACTATCGTCGTTGTTCGTGCACAAATCGTGTCAATGAATTGGCAGATTTAATTGCAGAATTGCAAGAAGCCGGGGATCAGTTGAGTGTGTTTACAGAAAATTTAGATGTCGTTGGAATGAGTGCGGCACAGGCAAAATCAATGCGCACCCCATCAGAAGGGGAATCTGCGTTGGCATCAGATACTTCTGCGTCCAAGGCGATATTGGAAGCGATAATGAATTCTATACGGGGTGAAAGTGCAAGTGTTGCTGGGAAATATTCAGATTTAAACAGTTTAAATTTATCGTTTGATACGGTTAACGCATTTGGAACATCGGATATTGGACAAACTATTGCTGCATATAATGGGCAAAATTTGTATGCTGCGGTTTATCCCCAGTGTCGTCAGGCGGTTCGTGCAGATTGTAATAACGCATCTTTACAGCGCGCAATAACGGCGTATTTGATGGCGATAGAACAAGATTGCAATACAGTGCAGACCGCGATTGAAAACAAACAAGCGGAATTAAAGAGTGCCCTGCGCGAGGGTAGTGCTATGTTGGATTTGGCGCGTATAGAAAACCGTCAAACCAGGAATTCATATAATTTTACACAATGCATTAATAATATTGAACAAGCCATCCTTAGCGAAGAGGTGTGTGGTGCTGGATATCACAAATGTCTGGATAACGGGCAGTATATAGATGTATCTACGGGTGCACCAATAAAGGGCGTGCCTAATTTCTATAAATTGGGACAATTATTGACATTTGATGATAGTGTGGATGCCTTGAACCAAAAATTATCAAAAACTGTAAACAACCTGGGTTTTGTTAAGAACTTTGAAAGTAGGGTAAAAAAATTTGCAGAACCTGCGTTGGCGAAATGCAGTGAAAATGCAGATAGCGTTTGGTCTGATTATTTAGACAAGGCAATGCTGGATATATATTATGCCCAAAAAGCAAAAGTGGCAGAAATTAAACAGGGTTGTTTTGATTTTGTTTCGTCATGCTATATGAATACTGATGCGGCAATAACAACCGCAATGCGCGAATTGTTGAATGTTAGGGATATTGTTGTTCAACCTGATGCGATTGCGTTGAATGGTGCAATGTGCAGGGATTATGTTGATTCTTGTAATAATATGTTTGATGGTAATATTGTTGCCGAATATATCAAAAATAGACAAGATACAGATGTGTTGACGGCTTGTCGGGCAATTGTTAAGCAATGTTTTGATAGTTATGGTGGAACCAATTATGAAAATTTTTATTATCCGTATAGTGGTTTATTTGGAGTCAAAAATACCGTTAATGAGCAACAGGATGCCCAGACAGTATATGCACTAGATTGGTTTACATTGAGAGATAAAAACGGTAATTTAGTTTCAGAATGCGCAGAACAATTAACGACTATTGATGCTTGTAATAATGACAAAATTATAGAGGAAGCATTTGGTGGATTTGACAGGTATGATGATAGCAGTGTTCCTGGTGGAATTGCCTATGGTATAAAATCTGAAAATAATCCAAATATGCATATTAATCGTGGTGTAAGGGCAGGTGGGGTTGCCACAGAAATTTATAATCAGATATTAGATGTTTTATCAATAAATTGTGCTAATATTGGTGGCAAGTTTGTAGCATTTCAAAATATATCTACTTTAAGCGGTTATACCGTAGGTGGTAGTAGTGGTGATATATGTAAAATTGCGTCATTTTCTGATGCCGATCTTGTTAAGGAATATGGTTTGATGCCTGACGAGGATATGTGCCCACGTGGCTATAAGTGGGATGTGGATATTAATTCTTGGGGTTTTTGTTCGTGTTGGGAAAACGGGTATAGACGGACTAAAAACGGTCAAACGATCAGCTGTTTTGCTGGATTGCCGGTCAAAGCAGAAAAAGCACTGAATGATAGGCAATGTGAATACGTTGATGAAGTGGATGTTGATTGGAACGGAGACGCTTCTAAGTGGTGTAGTTTGCCAGGAACAGTGGTTTGTCCATTTGGGAAAGTGTGGAATTCTACTATCAAACAATGTGTTAAATAAATATTTAATTTAGAATGTTTTGTGCGATTATTTGACTGGCGTCTGTATTGTGTTGTCGCCACATATTGTCGGCAGTTTTTAATTCCGCAATCATTTTTTCACGATTTGCAGGAATTAATAATCTGCTAAATTCATTCATTATGTTATTTGTTGTGGCATCAGATCCTAATAATTCTGGGTAAACGGTGTGACCTAATAATATGTTTACCAATGATACCCAGCGAACCCTTATTAATAGACGGGCAATTAAAACCGTTAACGGGTTCATTTTGTACACAATAATTGCAGGAATATGCATCATTGCCAATTCTGCGGATACGGTGCCACTGGCGGCGATTGCAATATAAGTGTTAGAGTATAAATCATAACGGTGTTCTGATGCGGTTATTTCTGGTTTTATGTTCCATGTGGACACTTGTTTCCGTATATATTTATCTGTCGTTTCAACAGTTGGAATTACAAATTTAAAATTTGTATATCCACAATTATGTATCATATTCATTACATCATGAAACAGTGGTAACAATTTTTTTACTTCGGTCATGCGGCTGCCGGGGATAAATGTTATAATTTTTGCATCTGATGTTTTATCTGTGTGATGTTTCACAATGATGTTTTCTGCGATTGGGTGACCGACCGCAATTGTGTCCAACCCATATTTTGTAAAATAAGGAATCTCAAAATCAAAAAAAGCATATAATTTATCAAATGTTGTAGCGATTTTTTTTGCGCGTTTGGGGCGCCATGCCCAAACCTGTGGCGCAACAACATGATGAAATTTTAGTCCCTTGTTTATTAATTCTTGTCCATCCTGTGTTTTTTTTAATCCAGATACCACAGATTTAGCAAATCCAGGTGAATCAATGGTTAACACCAAATCAGGTTTTTCGTAAATAATTGCATTAATTGTTTGTTTTATGCGTTTTGTCAGTGTTTTTGCGTGTGCCAATACCTCTATAACACCCATCACTGCTAAATCTGCCATTGGAAAAATTGGGTGTAGTCCCGCCGCAATCATATTTTCACCACCAATCCCGACAAATGCAGCATTGGGTGTTGCGCACATTATACGCGCGCCCAGGCAATCCCCTGATACTTCGCCTGCGATAATGAATATTTTTTTATTCGGCATTTTTAGATGTTCCAATTCCGCGTTTAGATCTGTTTTCTATGAAATCAATGGCATCCATTGCATATTTATTGTTTTTTACTTCTTTGCGTATGCGTGCCAGACGGTCCAAAACAGTACCTTCGGTATTATTAAATACCGTCGCATACACATCATGAATAGCGTGCATATCTTCATTTGTAAATCCATGACGCATCAATCCAACACGGTTTATTGTGCGATACATGGCGCGTGGGCCGTCATAAATTGCGTATGGCAAGACATCGTTTGCCACACCCGACATTCCGCCAATGAATGCGTTGCGCCCGATACGCGAAAATTGCAATACCATTGCCCCCCCAGATAAAATAGCAAAATCTTCAATTTCAACGTGGCCTGCAACCTGGACCAGATTAGACATTACAACATTATTTCCAATTTTGCAGTCGTGGCCAACGTGGGCGTTAACCATAATTTGACAATCATCACCAATTTCAGTCCCATCAGATGCGGGTGTGCCTGAATGGATGGTCACGTATTCGCGAATTCTGCAACGTTTTCCGATACGCAATCCAGTCATGGTGTTTTCGTCTTGCCATTTTAAATCCTGACTCATTACCCCCAGAACTGCAAATGGATATACAATAGAATCATCACCAATAGATGTTTTGCCGTCAATAATTACATTGGAAACCAATTCAACCCGATCGCCAAGTACCACATTTGACCCAATAATACAAAATGGTCCTATTTTACAATCCTGACCAATAATTGCGCTGTCACTGATAATCGCTGATGGGTGTATAGTTGTCATTAGTATAACCTTTATATTATTGTGCTACAGATTATATCTAAAATGCGAATGTATTGGTATTAAAGAAAAATAACAAATTATAACAAGATGTTGGATTGCCGGACGGTATCTTGTATATCCGATATTGTGGCAATTTGTAAAATTCCAAGGCACGTTATTACTGGCATTGTCGTCAGTACGCCAAAAGCGCATACCGTAAAACCAAAAAACAGCATTTCCATGTTTGCTGGGATACGGGTTGCGTGTTTTATGGACATACCAAACATTATATATCCTATCAGGGATGTTATGATAAATGTTGGAACGGATTCTGTGATAAGGAACATTGCGAATCCTAAGATCGTTAAAACACGTGTCATCCATTTTAGTTTTATGTATGCAGATTGGCGAATTTTATTACCTGGCTTGATTATATGTGTCGCGGCTTCGGCGGCTATGCATAGACCAAATATGGTTACCATAATTAGGTGAATCGGACTTAGATTCCCCAACTGACCAAAACGAAAGAATTCTGGCTGCATCAAAATAGCAATAATAGTCGTTAACATAATAATGTTACATATTGATATGTTGGGTATGTTTTTGCGTATTTTGCGACCAATGAACAGCCCCAGCATGCATGACGAAATTTGCAGTATTGGTCCCCACCATGTATGCGTATCTGACATTGCTAATATAAATAAACCCAGCAAGATGCCACAAATAATTGTTGTTTTGTGTTTGGGATCCTGTTTTTTCCACGCCGGCAGAGATGTTGTTTGGGTTTGATATCCCAGGAATAAACAAGACATAAACAGTATAAATGCAATTACCCACGGTAAAAGGGTCTGTGAATCACGCAAAACACCGTAGTTGCCACCAAATAACACAACCCAAACCAATGTTAATGCAACTGTCCATAGGCATATTTTTTGTGGTATTTGTTTTGTGTTCCAGTTAAATATGCTAATTAGTTTTTGGCTGTGTTTGTATACCAGGACAAATATCGGACTAGCCAACAGGGCAGCCCAAAAAAATGCTGGGGCAGATAATGCCGCGTTATTAAACGCGCTGACGGCACTTTGAACGATATTTGCGTTATTAAACATATACTTGCCTTTTGTGTTGCTTGAATTATTATATAAGTGTATGCACGAAAAACAAGAAATTTTTGATTTTATGGGTGGACGCGTTCGTATGATGCGGGGGCGATACAATCCTACGTGTGATGCAGTGTGGCTGGCTGCATTTGTCCCTGGAGGATATAAAAGTGCGCTGGATGTCGGTATTGGCACTGGTGGGGTGGCATTGTGTATGCATAAGCATTTTTCGCAAGGCAAAATAACAGGTATAGACATTTCCCCAGATATGCTGCAAGAATGTTTGACTAATTCCGCACTAAACGAAGTTCAGTTTTCATTGTTGTGTCAGGATATATTAACATGGAAAACATCGGATACTTTTGATGTTGTTGTTTCAAATCCGCCTTATTTTAAAGGATCGCCCGCCAAACATAACGCGCACCATAATGTTGAATTACGGGATTGGACACGTGCATGCTTAAAACGTGTTAAACCACACGGATGGTTCTGTACAATCGTTGATGCAGCACAAATGTCGGGTGTGTTGGCTGAAATTGCTGATAAGTGTGGTGATATTTGTATTTTACCGTTGTTCAGCATTAATAATGTCGCAGAACGTGTTTTATTGCGTGGACGTGTTGGTTCGCGGGGCAAAACAACATTGTTGGCGGGGTTAGATATAAATGCAAAAGCTATTTTACGTGATGGCTTGACTATCTATGAATATTTGGCTAAACTAAGTCCACAATGTTAAATTTTATAACGCGGTATTTTACATCGTTATGGTCGTTTATCACTGCACCGTTTCGTGCAGTGTGGCGTGCTGTGGTTAAACTGTTTCCCCCGCGTGAGTTCACCGTTATGGATATTCCACGTGGCAATGTTTACAGTTTTCAACAGAGCAGTTTTTGGCGTTTTACTAAGTTCTGCGGCAAAATAGGGCTGGTGCTGTGGGCGTCATGGTCCACGTATGTGTTTGTGTATTATCGTCCATTATTGCAAAAGAAAACAGAGCAGTTGGCCGAAGAAACGGCTCGTCATGCCCGTCATATGGTTGATTTACAGGTGTATTTGGCAAAATATAATGAATTGACCCAAAGTTTAAATGTGATTGATAATAAATTTTTGAACGATAAAAAGTTGACTAAGGATCAACAAGAAGATTTAACGACCAATCGTGCAAAAATATGGGGTGAAATGGATTTTTTGCATACGCGGCTGGTGGACATGTTTTCTAACAGTGATTATGCCCCAGAATTTACAAAATTGGCTGATTTGTCGGTTGAATATGAATTGACTCGTGGTGAAAATATAGCGATTAAGCAACAAAATGACCAATTAATAGATTCTATGGAATTGGTTGCAGATGCTGATAATATGATTGTGGATACTGTTGCGAAAATGACGGCGGAAAACACAGAAGAATTGCGTTCAAAGGTGAAACAAATAAATACAACCTTGGTTTCGTTGGGAATATCGGAAACGGATTTGTTGCAGAATGCTAATAAATATTCTAATCCATTGGTGGGTGCGGCATTTTCACCATTGAACATAGATAAAAAAATGGATGAAAAGTATCAAAAATTGGCGGATGGTCTGGAACTGTGGCACGGTTTGTCTCGTATAACTTCACTATTGCCTTTGGGGGCACCGGTTCAAAATCCACGTGTAACGTCTGCATACGGAACGCGTACGGATCCATTTGATAAAAAATCATCCAAAAAACACAAGGGGATAGATTTTGCTGGAAAAATAGGAACAGAATTAATGGCTGTGGCACCTGGACGTGTTGTTTCTGCGGGTGAACGGGCAGGGTATGGCACAACGGTAGAGATAGATCATGGACTTGGGTTTTCAACGCTATATGCACATATGTCGCGCATTACAGTTTCGCGTGGGGATTGGGTTCGCCCGGGAACGATTGTTGGACTTGCCGGATCTACGGGTCGTTCAACTGGACCGCATCTTCACTATGAAATTAGGTACAAAGGGCAACCTTTTGACCCATCTAAATTCGTAAAGGAGTAAAGGAAAATGTTAGCATTTACAAACGCTGATGATAAGCAATCGCCAACAGTTGTTGGGGCAGGTTGCAGTATAGATGGCGATATCACCACAGATAACACCATACAAATACACGGGCATGTTGATGGTAATATTACGGCCGATACGGTTATTATTGGTCGGGGTGCAACGGTGGTTGGCAAGGTTGTTGCCGAAACACTGTTTTTACATGGTACATTGGAAGGTCCTGCGACGGTTGCGACTGCAAATGTGTTTAGCAATGCAAAAATGGTCGGAACATTGGCATATTGCACATTGAACATTACTGGAAATACTGGGTTGGAGTGCAAGCTGACCAAACGAAACAGCAAAGGTGGCAAAAATGAATAAAACTGTGTCCAAGGTGTTTGTTGCCGCGGATCATCGTGGTGTTGGTTTGAAATTGTATCTAATAGAAATGTTGGCTGCTGCGGGTTATCAGGTTGTAAACTTGGGGGTGGATGATCCTGATACGGCTGTGGATTTTCCAGATGTTGCGCACGATTTGGCGGATGCAATGCTGAATGATGATAAATCACGTGGAATTTTGGTTTGCGGTACTGGGGCAGGTATGGAAATTGCTGCGAATCGTTACCGTCATATCAGGGCGTCACGTTGCTCAACACCATCCCAGGCACGTGATGACCGTTTTCATGACGATATAAATGTTATAACATTGGCGGCTGATGATATTGATATAGAAATGGCATATTTGTGCGTTCAGACATTTTTAGAAAGCCCATTTGATAATATTGAACGGCGCCAGCGCAGAATAGCCAAAATTTCATAAATAAAAAACACCCAAATGGGTGTTTTTTATTTTGCTATTACAAAATTTACCAATTTATTTGGGACAATGATTGTTTTTACTATTTTTTGTCCGTCTAGTTTTTTGGCAACAGTGTCTTTGGCGGCGGATGTTATGGCATTCTCTGATGCATCGGGTGCGATGTCAAATTGTCCGGCACGCTTGCCGTTAACAGATACCACAATGGTCACAGAGGCTTTCGCCAATTTAGATTCGTCAAATGTTGGCCATGCTTCAAATACCATTATGTTTTTATGGCCCAGTTTTTCCCACATTTCTTCGGTTAAATGTGGTGCAAATGGGTTTAACACCTGAATTAAAGTTTCATATGCGGGGCGGGGCATATTTCCACTAAACTGATTCATAAATTCCATCATTGCAGAAATAGCCGTATTAAAATGCATATTGTCCAGGCGATCTGTGACATCAGCGACCAGTTGATTGACGATGCGTTCCTGTTCAGCGGTCATTGGTTCGTCTGTTAAATTATCAGACATATTTTCAACACGTTTCAGAAAGCGTTGAACCCCAGCCAACGCGCCATCTGTCCATATAACATTGTTTTCCCATGGCCCCAGTGATAACACAGAAACGCGTGCCGCATCTGCACCAACAGCATCTACCAAATCAGCAACCATAAATCCGTTACCACGTGATTTTGACATTTTGTAGCCGTCATTACCCATTAATAATCCCTGGGCAGTGCGTTTCTTGAATGGTTCGGGGGTGTTTACTAATCCCAGATCATATAATGCATGGTGCCAAAAACGTGAATAGATTAAATGGCGCGTATTGTGTTCGTGTCCCCCATTGTAGTGCGTCACAGGCATCCAGTTTTCCATTTGTTTGCGTGAACAAAATTCCTGGTCATTTTTTGGGTCCAGGTATCGCAGATAATACCATGATGACCCAGCCCAACCTGGCATTGTATCTGTTTCGCGCTTGGCGGCTCCGCCACAGCATGGACACGTTGTGTTTACCCAATCGGTTGCGCGCGCCAATGGACTTTCGCCATTATCTGTGGGTCTGTAATCCATCATGTGTGGTTGCAGTATCGGCAATTCGTTCTCGGGCACTGGGATCCAGCCACATTTATCACAGTAAATCATTGGAATTGGTTCGCCCCAATACATTTGGCGTGAAAATCCCCAATCTTTTAATTTGTATTTTGTTGTGCCGCGTGCAAAACCATTTTTTTCGCCGTATTCAATCGCGGTTTTTATTGCGGTTTCTTTATCCATACCGTCCAAGAATTCTGAATTTATGTGCAGGCCATCACCTTCATAAACTTTGTCTGGTTCACCACCGGATAATACTGGGATAATGTCCAAATTAAATTTCTTGGCAAATGCCCAATCGCGAGAATCGTGTGCAGGCACCGCCATAATTGTTCCGTATGCATAATCTGCCAAAACGTAATCAGATGTAAAAACCGGAATTTGTTTGTTGGTAAAAGGGTTTGTTGCCATAATACCATCAAGTTTTATGCCTGTTTTATCTTTGGTTGTGTCGGTACGTTCTATCTCTGTCTTGGCGGCAGATGTTTTGATATATTGTTCAACTTCGTTTTTGTTCGCAATTTTACCAGCATCCAGCCATTTGCGTAATAGTTTATGTTCGGGGGCAATAACACAGAATGTTACACCGAAAATAGTATCAATTCTGGTGGTGTAAATTGTCATAGTGTCATTATCAACGCGAAAATCAACGTCGGCACCATGTGAACGCCCAATCAGGTTGATTTCATCTTTTTTAATACGTTCGTCAAAGTCAACATCTTGCAATCCGTCTAGCAATTTATCCGCGTACTTAGATAGTGCCAGGTTCCATTGCATTTTTTCTTTTTTTTCAATTACGTTATGGCAACGTGGACATTTGTTGTCTTCCAATTCTTCATTTGTAAATGTTGTTTTACATTCAGAACACCAATTCATCGGCAGGGCGGATTTGTATGCTAAACCCGCCTTGAAAAATTGAATAAACATCCACTGTGTCCATTTAATGTATTCTGGATCCGATGTCGCGATACGCGTTTCAGGGCTAACCGACCAACCAACGCGGTCAATCATTTCAGAATAAGATTTTATTAAATCGCGTGCAACGTCAGCAGGGTGACGGCCAATTTTTGTTGCGTAATGTTCACCAGCAATCCCCATTGCATCAAACCCCATTGGAAATAATACATCATATCCACGATGACGGCGATATCGTGCCAAAACATCCATGCCCGAATAATTCATCATATGTCCGGCATGCATTCCGGCACCCGATAAAAACGGGAATTCAACCAATGTGTAAAAACGTGGCTTTGAACCATCGTTTTTTGGAACAAAGGCACGTTCATCGCGCCAGCGTTTTTGCCATTTTGCTTCACGTTCTTGAATTTTCTTGATATCGTCGGTCATGTGTATATCCCTTAAATCGTTTGTTTTTCGGGTATATTTTATAGTGTATAGTGTATTAATTCAAGTTTTTAATATTAAAATTTAATATACTTGCATAATAGATGACGTTGCTCAGATAGATAAAAACAAAAGTGAACAAACACACCGCCTAAAATGGCGGGTTTTTGTTACAAATAACACGATTTAATCTGGTTGCGAGAATTTAAAAATACATACAAAAATCAAACAGTTAAATACAAAAAAGTGGTGGAAAAAAACTAAGGTTTAAAGTCAACCACTTTTTGCATAATTTTGCTGTTGTTTAAAAATGCGCTGTAACCCACAGTGGGTGTGCGTTTGCGTGGTTTTTATAGGTATTGTCTTGTGGGTGCCTGATGGGGTGGTGCAAAAACCTTGGTTTATGTACCATTATATTTGTGATACTTATTGGTTTTTTTGGTGGTGTATTTAGCGCATTGATACGCCACCACCAAGATTAAATCGGGGGAGTGCGAAAGGAAATGAAACGGATATTTATAATTTTATGTTTAATAACATTCTGCAACATATCATACGCAGATATTGCATCAACGGCATACGTGGATAACGCACTTTCCACCAAGCAAGATAAATTACAAATGCAACAACGTCCAACAACTGGCAAACATCAATTGGTATACGATGCCAATACGGCTGAATTTAAGTATCAGGAGCAATAATCATGAACAAACAAATATCATTATTCATTGTAATATTAATGACGATACCTGCTTTGGCATACGGTGACATTGCATCCACCGGATATGTTGATAGTATTGCCAACACAAAACAAGACGTGTTACCGATGGCAGCCCGTCCAACCAATGGTACCTATAACGTTGTTTGGGATAGTAACAGTGGTCAGTTTATATTTGAACCAGGCATGCAATGTGGTTCGGGTTGTTATGTCAATGGAGATAATGTTTGTATGTATTGTGATAAAGCATCATTTAATACAACCCAAACAGAAAGTGTAACCAACGGCACACGTTCGCGCACTAACGCATGTACATCTGTGGATGTTGGTGCAACAACGTGTTCATGTTCCAATCGCAGTTATGGTAATTGGACATATAATTGTAATAGCGGCTATAGTGGATCATCATCATGTTCATGCACGACCCCATGCACATCTGTTGCGAATCGTACCGACACAACCAGTGGGACGGAAACATGCACAATAAGAAACGGCACAGGCAAACGTTCATACACGAATACATGCAGTAGTAATTACACCAGCAGTGGTTGTTCATCTGCTGGTGCATCGTGCAGTGGGTGCAGTGCGTATAACACGCGTTCATCGACGGGTACATGTTATGTTCAAACATGTAACACTGGATATTATGGCACAGCGAATTCGTCAACATCATGTAGCGTATGCACGAATAAGCCATTGCATTCATTCTATACTGGATCATCGACAAGCAACAACTGTCCATGGACATGCGATAGTGGCTATACTCAAGAGGGCAGCGAATGCGGTGGTCTGAGTTGTCCATCTGGCCAATACGACATCGGATTTAGTCAGTGCATAGATCCCGCCACGAATGAGACAGGTTATGGATACATCAACGACAGTGTTCATACTTGGATAGGTCCAGATAGTTCCAATGAGTCCGTATACGGTCTAACGCAAGACAACACCTGGGGTGTGACATTATATACAGGTGATAAAATAAAGGGAGAGACATTATGCAGCAGCATGGAAGGGATAGATGGCAAACCTGGTAATCCTGATGAAGCATTTGATGAGGATACTAGTCAGTATTGCTGGTGCAGGATGACGTTTCCGGCTGTGTCGCGTTGGGTGTTCCTCTACGACGACGGCTTTGCGGGCAATTGCGCGAACAATTGTGCGGGCTACTGCGGTTACAACATCCAGTTCAATTCCGCTTTCCGTTCGGGCATGTTCGGTTCGGTTGAGTAATTGATGACCGGTATTATGCGAATCGTATCAAAAAAACAACCGCCCATTTGGGCGGTGTAAAAATCAGGTGAATTTTTTACCAATCACCATTACATTCCAGAATTTTATTAACCAATTCATCAGGGTGTGCCAACATGTTGGCACTGAAATCCTTGACATCTTCAATAAAACCGTTATGCATCATATGGACAAACATCAAACTAAACAAGTCCCAGAAATGCCCAGTGTTCAGGAAAAATATTGGTTTTTTTGATTCACCAATTTGTTGCATGGTTAAAATATCAGAAACTTCGTTTAATGTTCCAACACCGCCCGGCAAAATTATAAATGCATCGGCAATTTCGTACATTGCCTGTTTACGCTCGTTAAGCCCACCAACAATTTTTACTTTAACACGTTCGTGTGCTGGTTCTTGTTTGTTAACCAAATGTTCAGTGGAAATTCCAGTAACCGAACCACCGTTGTCAAGTGCCGCCGTTGATACCGCACCCATCAGGCCAACATTACTGCCCCCGAAAACAATGCCGATTTCATTCCGCGCCAATAATTCACCAATCTGTTCCGCATCACGTGCATATTGACGATCGTTACCCAGTTGGTGTCCGCAATATACTGCAACCGTTTTTATTTTATGTGGTGCATCCTTACATTTTTTGTTGTGTATGGGGCTTTTAGTGTTTTTTGCTAGTTTTGTTGCCATGTCTTTTTTCCTTTATTTTTGCAAATTATACCATAAAATAACCTGTCTATGAATCAAAATTTTAAGGACTTTATTCAAAAATATACAGACAAGCCAATCGCCGTTGCGGTCAGTGGTGGGGTGGATTCTGTGTGTTTATTATGCTGGTTGGCGCAAATTCATAAAAACGTGGTGTGTTTGCATGTGAACCACGGTCTGCGTGCAGCGGCGGATACCGAAACAAAATATGTTTCTGACTTGTGCAAACAATTAAATGTTCCATGCCAGGTTTTCTATTGGACTGGCGAAAAGCCACAAACGGGTCTGGAAGCGGCTGCCCGGGATGCCCGATACAAGATGATGATTGATTATTGCCGTGAAAATGCGATTGATTATTTGATGGTTGCACACCAGGCAGATGATCAAATTGAAACATTTTTAATGAACCTAGGGCGGGGCAGTGGGATTTATGGTCTGGCGGCGATGAAGACCGAATCTGTGCGTGATGGTATAAAAATTGTCCGTCCGTTGTTGTCTGTGTCGCGCGCGGAAATAAAAAAATATTGTGATGATAACAATATCAAATATTTTGCTGATGAAATGAATGACGATACGCACTATACGCGTGTTAATATTCGGAAAAATCGCCATGTTTTATCGGACACGTTGGGGATTAGTGATGCGCGGTTGTTGCTGGCAATTGAAAATTTGGGGCGTTTGCGCGATGCGTTGGACAATGATATAGATCATTTAATTACATCTGTCTGTCACAAACATTATGCGATGTTTTCTGATTCTTTTCTGTTTGACCTTAGCCCAGATATTAGATTAAAGTTACTTGGAACATTGATTCAAAAAATAGGGGGGGATAATTATCAGCCACGCTTGAAATCATTGGCGTGCGCACTAGATAAATTATCACAAGATACACAATTCACATTGGGACACTGCACAATACGCAGGTTGAAATCAAAGATTTTAATCGTTCCCGAAGGTGATAAAACAACGTTTAGGACAAGACATGAAAAAAGTATTTAAAAAAGATAGATCTGGATGGTTTTTAGGGTTATTTATTGCACTGTTTTTGGCAATGATTTTGCGCACTTTTGTTGTCGGTGGCCCGTCACAGGTTATTAGTGCTGATGGAACAGTTGTTCAATCAACCCGTCCGGTTGAGATGTCTTTTTCAGATGTCTTGCGTCGCAGTGGCGACATTAAGACAATGAATATTCGCGGTGAAGATGTGTCTGGGGAATTAAAGGACGGCACAAAATATAATGCGACAATAACTTATGATCCGGCATTGTTGTCTAAACTTGCGGAAAATGGTGCAACAATATCCATAGATGCATCCAAGACATTGTTGGATTATCTGGGGTTGTGGTTCCCGATTGTTTTTGGCGTGTTGCTGATATGGTGGTTGTTACGCGGTATGCGTGGTGGGGCGGCGGGAATAGGGCGCAGTTTAATCGGGCAAAACCCAACAAAAATTACAACAGGAAAACCAAAGACAACGTTTAAAGATGTTGCAGGAATTGATGCAGAAAAACAAGAATTAGTGGAAGTCGTAGAATTCTTGAAAAATAAAGATAAGTTCAAGGCGATTGGTGCCCGTGTGCCACGTGGAATATTGTTGTCTGGGGAACCAGGAACGGGTAAAACACTGTTGGCGCGTGCTATCGCAGGCGAAGCAAATGTTCCGTTTTTCGCAACATCGGGCAGTGACTTTTCAGGTATTATCGTTGGGCTGGGGGTCGCTAAAATAAAAGATATGTTTGAAATGGCAAAACGGACTGCGCCATGCATACTGTTCATAGATGAAATTGATGCAATCGGTCAACGTCGCAGTGCGCATTCTTTTAATGACCAGGATCGAGAACAGACATTGAATCAGTTGCTGATAGAAATGGATGGGTTTGCAAATGATACTGGGGTAATTGTGATTGGGGCAACCAACCGACCGGATATGTTGGATCCTGCGTTGTTACGCCCAGGACGTTTTGATCGCCAGGTCCATATTGATTTACCTGATTTGTCGGCACGTAATGCCATTTTGGAATTACACGCTAAAAAGTTTAAGTTAGAAGATAATGTCGCACTTATGGATGTAGCGCGTGGAACAACCGGGTTTTCCGGTGCTGATTTGGAAAATTTGTTGAATGAAGCGGCGTTGCATGCGGTGCGTGAAAACCATAGCAAAATAGAAAAATCTGATTTAGATGAGGCGCGTGATAAAATTTTGATGGGGCCAAAGAAAAACCGTAAAATGCGCCCAGAAGATATAAAATTAACCGCATATCACGAAGCGGGGCATGCGTTTGTTAGTGTGGCGTATTCTGACGTGACCGACCCCATACACAAGGCGACTATTATTCCGCGTGGGCGTGCGCTGGGGATGGTTCAACACTTACCCATTGACGACAAGGTGTCTATGACAATTTCTGAAATTCGTGCTGAATTGGCAGTCGCACTGGCGGGGCGCGGTGCCGAAGAAGTGTTTTTTGGTAAAGATAAAATAACAACCGGTGCAGAAAGCGATATTGATATGGCAACGCGGTTGGCGCGGTATTCTATAACAACAGCGGGATTGTCGGATAAAATTGGTCTGGCGGCAATAAAGCAGGTTAATAATTTCGGTAATCGCAGCCCATTGGAATCTGCATCTGAAAAAACGTCTGAATTGGTTGATGCGGAAATTCGTTCATGGTTGGACAACGCACACAAAGATGCGATTCGGTTGCTGACTAAAAACAAAGATACGGTTAAGCGTTTGGCCGAAGAATTATTGAAACGTGAAACCTTAACTGGGGATGAAATCAAAGAAATTATTTCTGGGAAAAAGAAAACTGTGAAAAAAACAATCGCAGTTAAGAAAAATGGAAAACGCGCAAACTAGTTTTGAAATATTTCGTATGCAGCCACAGAATACAAATTCTGTATTGTTGTGTCGTGGCAATGATTGTGTTATTTTTGATGCGTGGGGGCGTGCAACAGATTGGGCACATTTATTGGATGCGCGTGGACTAAATTTGCGTGCGATATATTCAACACATGGACATCCTGATCATATTTCAGCTGCCCCAGATTTAGCAAAACAGTATGGCGCAATATGGTATTTACATCCGGCAGATAGAAATTTAATAGGTTGGGGTAATGAAATATTGGATATGTTTGGATTAGATCATTTGTGCCCCCATCATGATGTTTCATCTGATTTGGTGCCGGGTAATGTTAAGGTTTTACCAGAAACAGATATGCAGATAATCGAAACCCCCGGACATTCTGCTGGGGGGGTGGTGTATTGGTTTCCTGAATATAAAATATTATTGTCTGGGGATACGATTTTTCGGGATGGTTTTGGTCGCTATGATTTGCCTGGTGGCAGCAGGGGGGATTTAGAGCAATCTATATCAAAAATTTATGATATGAATTTGCCAGATGATACCTATGTTGTTCATGGGCATGGGTTGGATTCAACGATAAAAATATTAAGGGAAACAAATACGGTATTTAAACATTATGATTAAGCAAATATGGCCTGGTTTTGTTTTGGTTGGGTGTGCCGGGGTTGACACGATTAATATGGATTCTTTGACATATCGTGAAATTTCAGCGGGTGATTATACGATTGTATCTTGGGGGCGTTTAACAAATTCAACCGAACCTGTATATATTTATATAGAAGGTGATGGCCATGCATTTAATGCTTCTGGTCGTCCGACATCAGATCCCACACCACGTGGAACAACAATGCGTGAAATCGCTTTGCGTGATCACGGAAGCAATGTGGTGTATTTGGCACGCCCATGCCAGTTTGTTTTATCTGATAAATGCAGTGTGACAGATTGGACGTCTGGGCGATTTTCATCACAAATCATAGAATCTATGTCAATCGCGGTAAAAGATATTGCACAAAACCGACCAATAGTATTAATTGGGTATTCAGGTGGTGCGCTGGTTTCTGGGTTAATAATACACAAACACCCTGAATTAAATGTTCGGAAATGGGTTACGATTGCTGGGGTTTTAAATCATGCAGATTGGACAGAATATTTTGGTGATAGACCGCTTAGTCATTCATTGAATTTGGGTGCGTTACCGCGTGTGCCCCAGGTTCATTATGTTGGGGAAAATGATAAGATAGTTCCATTGGAATTATCAACAAAATGGATTGATGGTGCGCTGTTATACATTGTGCCAGGTGCAAGCCATGATGATTTTGGTGGTTTTAGTGTTTTTGGTGATGAATAGTTGACAATATAAAGTTTTGTGGTAGAATCCGGTCGTTATGAAAGAAGCCGAACAGTTTAAATTATTTGATATACCAGTGTTATGTAGTGTTTTTATGCCTGCTGCGTTTGAATATTATGCTGACGTGTTGCCACCGATACCAGATGGGGTAAAGCATTATTATTCTGAATGGGTAAAAGTTTTACCAGAGGTTTTACAAAAACCTTGTTTTCGTGATTTCGTTGGCGACAAAGGTTATAATGCAATGAAATTTGGTGCGAATCCTGTGTTTACAGAAAGATGTGTTTCGTCACAACAGGACATCGGGTACCAATCGCTATATAACGCGCTTAGGAACACAGAAACACTAAATTATTTAATGGAGAAAAATGTAGCAAATTTGCGTTTCGTTGATGTTGGATCTGGTTTTTGTCCTTTGTCCGCTGCATTACAAAATGAGTATAATTTATCCGATGTTTATATTATAGACAAGCAGCCAATTTTAGATGCTTATGAAATGACCGCGAATATTGTTGGTGGAAAAAGTCCTGTATGTATAGATTGGGATACAGCCAAAGAAAAAATTCAGAACCAGCAAATAAACACCGTTGTGGCGATGGGGCTGTTCCCGTATCTGCCGTTGGCGGAACAGATTGATAGGTTGATGTTTATTAACCAGTATTGTCAAAATATTTTTATTGAGATTAAGTATAACAGTAAAAGAAACCTTGCTACGTCACAATTTTTTAGTTCTGACAGTTTGGTTCAGTTGCGTTCTTCGCTTGGGCAGAGTAAGGAATTGGAAAAACACACCCGTCATAAAACACTGGAATATTACCGGCGTTTTTGTGAATTAAGCAAGAATCGCTTTCGCCAGAAAGAATTTAGTTTATTTATTTGTCGTTAACACGATTACGCGTTGTTTGTTTGATAGGTCTTTATCCACCCTAATAAAAACCCAGTGATTGGCTAAAAATATTTTTTTTACTTTGTTTAACATCCCCACACCAATTTCTAAATATATTTTTCCGTTGGGCTTTATCCAATTTTTTGCGTTTTTAGCAATTTGTTCGTATGCATATAATCCGTTATGCTTTGCATATAATGCGATTTTAGGGTCGTGTTTTGCAGCGGCATTTATGCGTTTATCAGTTTTTTTAATATATGGTGGGTTGGAAACAATAATATCAAATTTTTTGTTAAATGCCGCTGGATTAGCAAAATCGGCATGTTTTAGAGTGATGTAATTATTTAATTTTAATGTGTTGATGTTTCTGGCGGCAACGTGTAATGCTGAATAAGATTTGTCTATACCGGTTCCAGTTGATTCAGGGATATTCTTCACAAGCGTGGCAATAATACAACCCGTTCCGGTTCCAATATCCAAAATATTTACATTACGTGGCGCATCGGATAAAACGGATTCTATAAGTGTTTCTGTGTCTGGGCGTGGATCAAGTGTGTGTCTGTTTGTATAAAACGGCAGGCCATAAAACCATTTTTCATGAATAATTTTGGCAACTGGGGTTTTACAATATAATTGTATGGCGATTTTATATGCTGTAAACAATGACATGTTCGGAATGTGTTCGCATATAATACGCGCACAATGTGGGTCGCTAAAGCGAGATAAAAATTCAAACGCTTGATTTGTTGTCATAAAAATATTATAATTCACCCCATGAAAAAAGCAAAAGATATTATAAATAACGTCAATTTGACGAAGTTGGTTGTTGCGCTGGCAATAGTTTTAACATTGATAGCATCTGTTTTGGTTGTGTCACGTTATACTCATGGTGGCAGGATTCTTGGCCCATCTGAGTGTGTGACAACGGTTGCCGTATCAAGCGGTGATACGCTGTCTGGTCTGTTATCTGCCCAGGGATTAAATGGTAAAGATACAAACGCAATTGTAAACGTGCTGAAAAAAGATGGCGGCATATCGACGATTCGTGCCGATAAGGATAAGATTGAATTCATTCGCCCAGAAGAAAATGCACCTGTGTCTAAGATCGTGGTTATTCCATCTCCTTGGCACAAGGTGGAAGTGACGTGTGCAGAGGATGGATCATGGCAATGTAATAGTGTTGATGTGGAACGTGATACGCACGGTGTTTATAAATCTGGCGAAATTGCCGATGGGGATAGTTTTTATTTGGCGGGCATTCGTGCCGGTATCCCAGAAGGCATTTTGATAGATGTATATGATTTGTTAGCATTTGAAATGGACTTTGAACGTGATGTTCGTGCAGGACAGAAGTTTTCTGTATTGTATGAAGAAAACTTTTCTAATGGTAAAAGAATTGATACGGGACGGGTTTTGGCGGTTTCGTTTGATGCATTGCGCGGTAATGTGAAAATGTATCGTTTTAAAAAGGCAGATGGAGCGGTTGGGTATTATGATGAAAAAGGTAATGGCGCGATTAAGTCGTTAAAGCGGACACCAATTAATAACGCCAAGATTACAAGTAGTTTTTCGGGCAAACGTAAACATCCTGTGTTGGGGTATACGCGTGCACACAAGGGGGTTGATTTCCGTGCATCTACGGGGACACCGATACCGGCTGCAGGCGCAGGGCGTGTTGTTGCACGTGGATATAACAGTGGTCATGGTAACTATGTTAAAGTTCGCCATAATGGATCTTATGAAACACTGTACGCACACATGTCCAAATTTGCCAAGGGTGTTGGGGTTGGAACTGTTGTAAAGCAGGGGCAAACAATTGGTTATGTTGGGTCAACCGGACTATCAACGGGTCCGCATTTGCATTACGAAATAATCAAAGATGGCAAGCATGTTAATCCTATGACGGTCAAATTGCCCGCGATAAATAGTTTGAATGCTGCGGATAAACAAAAGTTTTTAGAATATCGCCAGGAATTAGATGCTAACATTGAAAGGTTGGCGGATAATCCAAAATTATTTATACAATTATAATGTTTTTTATGAATACCTTCCTGTGTGTTTGAATTGTTTGTGCTGATATAATATCAAGCAGAACAAAAGGAGGTTCTTTATGAAAACACTTTTCAAATTTGTTTTGGCAATGGTTGTTTCGTTTATTCCTGGGATATTGGGGCGTATGTTCACCCCAAGTGGCGGATCAGATTTGTGGTTTAATGCGCTGAATAAATCCTTTTTAACGCCTGATGGCTGGGTTTTTGGTGTGGCATGGACAATATTGTATGCGTTGTTGGGTGTTGCATTATTCTTAATCATGAAGAATAGAAATACTGCATGTAAAAAAGCAACATCGTATTGGTTGTTTGCTGCGCATATGTTGTTAAATACAGCATGGACATTCTTGTTCTTTGGATTACAAATGCCAATTCCTGCATTGGTGATATTACTGGGGCTGATTTCCGTTGCATTATGGATGTCGCGTGAGTTTTACTATATCAGCAGAGCTGCATCTTATTTGGTGTGGCCATACGTTGCATGGTTGGTATTTGCGTTATACCTTAATGGAACGATTGTTTTAATGAATTAAAATTTCAGAATTCTGGTTTTAGAATCGCCAATATTAAGAGTTTGCAGCCCGATTTCTTCAATGTAATCAGGGCTGTTTGCTTGCAATAATTGATTGTGGCGTTCCAGTTGTGATAAATTTGCACGTTGTAATTCTAGGTCGTGCTGTTCATTGTTCAGGTGCCACATATTTATAAAAAAACTTTGTATATTGACTGTTCCCCAAAACATACGCAAAAACACAAACAGTGCAAATACCAGCAATATCACCCCCAGTTTACCATGAAAACTGGCCGACCAAGCGTTAGCAACAAGGGTAAAGAATTTTTTGATTTTTTCCTTCATGTGTGCCATTATATCACAAATGTTTATAAAGAATCAAATTTTTGCTGCACCCCTTGCGGGGATTACTGATAAACCATTTAGACGGGTCATCAGGATGTTTTCGCCTGATGTGTCATTGGTGACAGAAATGATATCCTGTCATTCATTGGTTCAGGGTCATAAAAATTGCCCAAGAAATTTTGACCGATATGATGATGAAGGTAATATCGGGGCGCAAATTTTTGGTGCCGAACCTGACGTGATGGCCGAAGCCGCAAAAATATTGGCGGATCAAGGGGCAAAATGGATTGATATAAACATGGGATGTCCTGTGCCAAAGGTGGCAACTCGTTCTGGGGCAGGGGCGTATTTAATGCGTGATCATGTGTTGGCGGGCAAAATAATGCATAGCGTGGTTAAGGCAGTTAGTGTTCCTGTTTCTATTAAGACCCGATTGGGTTGGGATAGTACGCATTGTGATTGGCGGGATTTGATTGATGTGGCGTTTAATAATGGGATAAAATTTGCGACCCTGCATGGTCGTACACGTGCCCAGGGATACACTGGCTCGGCGGTTTTGCCGGATGTTACAGATTGTAGAATTCCTGTTATTGCAAATGGCGATATTAAAACATTAGCGGATGCAGATAGAGCAGAAAAACTCGGCTTTTCTGGGGTAATGGTTGGACGTGGAATGCTTGGAAAGCCATGGTTTTTAAACGAAATTGTGGGTGAAAACGCAAAACCGGATAATGTCGGTGCTGTTGTGTTACAACATTTGCAGTATGTTATTGACTATTATGGGAATGCTGTTGGGGTTCCTATGTTCAGAAAGCATGTTGCTTGGTATTGTGTTGGAATGCCAAATTCTGCGGATTTCAGAATGCAAATTAACACAATTACAGATGTCAACGAACTAAAATCTGCAATATGCGAATTTTGGGGTTGCGTTTGCGATATATAGGGTTATGATACAAATATAATGTGTAAGGGTCTCGGAAATGAACGAAACAAACGAAAATATTATTGATATAGAAACAACGCAGAATATTACAGCCGGTGAAATGTTGCGGAATGCGCGTACTACGGGACGCAGGAAACGTGAAATTCAAACTGTTGCAAAACAGCTGTGCATTCGTGAAGAATTTTTGCAGGCGTTGGAGGATTGTAATTATACGTTTATTCCTGAATTGGTGTATGTTTTGGGGTTTGCACGCAATTATGCAATAGAATTGGGTTTGGACCCAGCCGAGATTATTGAAAAAATAAAAAAAGAAATGGGTGTTGTTCAACAAGAACTATCTGCTGCCCCGGGTGAGGTTATACCAGACGTTCCAAAGAAAAGAGAAATTAAATTATCTGATATTTGGGCGGTTGTTAAAGGGTTTGTCAAAAAAGCCATTGAATACATAAAAAAACACTGGTTATGGTTTGCAGTTGGATTTGGCGCTTTTGTTGTTTTGACAATATTGTTGGTTGTGTTTAATGGTAATAGTGCGGCAGTAAAGGATACCGTCGTTGATGCAGGAACGGTTGTTTCCGGTGTCGCTTCAGAAACATCAAACGAACCAAAATATACAATTCCTGTGCGTGAACGGTTTGGATCAGAAAATCGTGATAAAGCGACAATTATATTGCAGGCAATAGAGGATTCGTATGTCGCAGTTGAAGATTCGCGTGGTAAAGTTGTGTTTGGACGGTCTTTGGTTGCAGGCGATGTGTATTTTGTGCCTAATGGGAAGCATAAGGCAAAGTTTGGTAATGCGGGTGGTATTGATATATGGGTTAACAATACTTTGGCGCCCAAGGTTGGTAAAAGTCATACCGCAAAGTCAGGGATTGTTTTATCGGCGGATAGTTTGCTGAATAAAAAATAATCGCCCCCATATTGTATTATTAGATATTTTTATTATATTTTTAGCATGTCCGGATTAATAAAGGTTCGCGGTGCACGCGAAAACAATCTTAAAAATATAGATATTGACCTGCCAAAAAACAAATTGGTGGTGTTCACTGGCGTGTCTGGATCGGGAAAATCATCATTGGCCTTTAATACTATTTATGCCGAAGGCCAGCGCAGATATGTTGAATCTCTGTCCAGTTATGCCCGTCAATTCTTGGATATGCAGAAAAAGCCAGATGTTGATTTAATAGAAGGTTTGTCACCCGCAATTTCAATAGAACAGAAAACCACATCAAAAAATCCGCGATCAACGGTTGGAACAGTTACTGAAATATATGATTATTTGCGTTTGTTATGGGCGCGTATTGGTGTTCCGCATTCGCCAGTTACAGGGTTGCCCATAAAATCACAGACGATTGCTGAGATGGTGGATTGGACAATGAAAATTCCATCTGGGACACGTCTGTATATTATGGCACCACTGATTCGTGAACGTAAGGGTGAATATCGCAAGGAATTAGCGTTTCTGGTAAAGCAGGGTTTTCAACGCGCGATAATTGATAATGAATTGGTTGATTTGGCATCTGTTCCACCGTTAGACAAGAATAAAAAGCATAACATATTCGTTATCATAGACAGGTTGCAGATACCATCGGACGATTCGTTGATTAGTGATTTTAAATCACGTATGTATGCATCTTTTGAAGGATCATTACGCTTAGTCCCAGGGTCTGTGTTAGTGCGGCGTCTGGATACTGGTGAAGATATTTTATATTCACAAAATTATGCGTGTCCTGTTAGTGGGTTTACGGTTCCAAAAATAGAACCACGGTTGTTTTCGTTTAATGCCCCATTGGGCGCGTGTCCGGCATGTGACGGTTTGGGGGTGCAATTAAATATTTCACCTGATTTGGTTATTCCGGATGCAACAAAATCAATATTGGGTGGGGCAATCGCACCATGGTCGCGTGGTGGTATGCTTAGCCAGTTTGAGCACTTGTTGGATGCGTTGCATAAAAAATATAAATTGCCACTATCAAAACCATGGCATTCCTTAACCGCAGAACAGAAAAATTTAGTTCTGTATGGCAGTGGTGACGATCCAATAAAAATTAATTGGAACGGATATGTGTACGAAAAACCGTATGAAGGTGTTATTCCCAATTTGGAACGCAGATTACGCGAAACCGATTCTGATGCTATGCGTGCAGAATATGCGAAATATCAATCTGAAAAACCATGCCCAATGTGCCATGGTAAACGTCTGAATGTCCAGGCATTATGTATCAAAATAAATGGTATGGATATTATAGATGTGTGTGACTTGTCTGTGATTGATTCGTATAATTGGTTTGTTGATTTGCCGAATCATTTAACGCAAAAAGAAAACGATATTGCACGTGTAATTTTACGTGAAATTACTGATCGTTTGGGGTTCTTAAAAAACGTTGGTTTGGGGTATTTAACTATGTCCCGTATGGCAGGAACACTGTCGGGTGGTGAAGCACAACGAATCAGATTGGCATCACAGATTGGCAGTGGCCTGTCGGGTGTGTTGTATGTGTTGGATGAACCATCAATTGGTCTGCATCAAAGTGATAATGATAAATTATTAGATACGTTAAAGATGCTGCGTGACAAAGATAATACCGTGATTGTTGTTGAACACGACGAAGACACTATGCGTGCGGCGGATTATTTGGTTGATGTTGGTCGTGGTGCAGGGATAAATGGTGGCAGTATTGTTGCCGCTGGAACCCCAGATCAGGTTATAAATAATCCTGAATCTTTAACTGGTCAATATTTGTCGGGTGCGCGCCAGATAGCAGTGCCAAAAACACGGCGCAAGGGTAATGGCAAATCTATAACGGTTGTGGGTGCGCGTGGAAATAACCTTAAAAATATTGATGTGGAATTTCCGCTTGGAAAATTCATTGCACTAACCGGTGTTTCAGGATCGGGCAAATCAACGTTGTTATTATCTACGTTGTATCCTGCGTTAATGCGTGCGTTATATAATTCTAAGGTTGAAGCAGCACCGCATGACGTTGTGCGTGGAATTGAAAACATTGACAAGGTTGTGGATATTGATCAATCACCGATTGGACGCAGCCCACGCAGTAATCCGGCGACATATACGGGTGTGTTTACGGATATTCGTGATTTCTTTGCAGAATTACCTGAATCCAAGGCGCGTGGTTATAATGCGGGTCGCTTTTCCTTTAACGTCAAAGGTGGTCGTTGTGAAGCGTGTCAGGGTGATGGCCAAATTAAAATAGAAATGAACTTTTTGGCGGATGTTTATGTAGAGTGCGATAAATGTCATGGTAATAGATACAATGATGAAACATTGGCGGTTAAGTACAAGGATAAATCTATTGCAGATGTTTTGAATATGACTGTTGAAGAAGCAAGCAGATTGTTTTCAAATGTTCCAAAGATTTTACGCAAACTGGAATTATTAAAACGTGTTGGTTTGGGATATATCAAACTGGGGCAAAGTTCGTTGGAACTGTCCGGGGGTGAAGCGCAACGCATAAAATTGTCCAAAGAATTAAATGCCATCGGGACAGGGCAAACAATTTATATTTTGGATGAACCAACAACAGGGTTGCATTTTGAAGATATCAAATTGTTATTGGGTGTGTTGCACGAATTGGTTGACCAGGGCAATACTGTTATTGTGATTGAACATAATTTGGAAGTTATAAAAACAGCAGATTGGGTTATTGATTTGGGACCTGTTGGTGGGGCAGGTGGTGGCACAGTGATTGCAACCGGCACGCCAGAACAAGTTGCCGCAAATTCTGAATCTTTGACGGGCGGGTATTTGAAAAAGTATCTGGACAAACCCAAAAATAATAATAAAGTAAAAAAGTAATTATAATCATAAAGGAGACATATAAGATGTTTGGTTTTGGTAAAAAGAAAGTAGATGCTAGCACTGTTTCAACAGAAAACGTAACCGCACAGGAAGAAAAAATACCCACAAATATGCGTGAAACTGCGGAACGTATGATGTCGGGTCAGTTTGATATGAATGATATGTTGGCCCAGTTGAAACAGATTAAAAAAATGAGCAATTTTAGTGGGCTGCTGAAAATGATGCCTGGGATGTCTGGGGCGGTCAACGCAATGAAGGAAAAAATCAAAGACGGCAGTGTTGATGCCCAGATAAGAATTTTGGAAGCAATGACCCCAGCAGAACGTTTGGACCCAGAAAAGATTTTTGCAAATGCCAAGACCCGTATTGCAGAAACCGCGGGTTGCACAGTTCGTGATGTTGAACATATGATAAAACAATATTTAAAAATGCATCAACAAATGGCAATGATTCAACGTATGGGCGGGATGGAGGCCGTTATGGAACGTATGAAAAACGCCCAGGGTGGCCAGAATTAATACATTTGGTATGAAAATACTTAATAAAAAGATTGCTGCAAAAAAATCATCTGCCCAGTGGATTCAACGTCAGGCGGCGGATCCGTATGTTGCGCGTGCGCACAAGGATGGATATCGGGCGCGTGCTGCGTATAAATTGATAGAGATGAACGAGCAATTTAAATTCCTGCGCAATAATCAGGTTGTCGTTGATTTGGGGGCAGCACCAGGATCGTGGTCGCAGTATATTGCACGTACATATCCAAAAACAAAAATCTTTGCAATGGATTTGTTGGAAATTCAGGTTATCCCCGGGGTTACGTTTTATCAGGGTGATTTTACATCTGATGAAGCATTGTCGTGGCTAGAGGCGCAATTGCATTTATCGCCTGATTCTGAATCTCATGGACCTGTTGATGTTGTTGTTTCTGATATGGCACCGAATACGGTTGGACATAAAAAGACCGATCATTTACGTCAGATGGTATTATTGGAATATGCGCTGGATTTTGCGTTGCGTGCGTTAAAGATTGGTGGAACGTTTGTCGCGAAATCATTTACGGGTGGAACAACGAACGATTTGGTTAAACAAATAAAACAACATTTTACATCTGTGCACTATGTAAAACCGCCTGCATCGCGCAAGGATTCGGTGGAAATGTTTGTCGTTGCATTGGGATTTAAGGGTTAATAAAAAACATACCAAAAGGTGTGTTTTTTCAATGGGTTACCTCCTAAAAACTGGTGCAAAAAAAACTAAGGTTTAAAGTCAACCACTTTTTGCATAATTTTGCTGTTGTTTAAAAATTCGCTGTAATCCACAGTGGATGTGCGTTTGCGTGGTTTTTATGGGTATTGCCTTTTGGGTGCCTGATGGGGTGGTGCAAAAACCTTGGTTTATGTACCATTTTTTTAACAGGAAACTAAGGGGGACAGCACAATGCGCAAACACATATTCACACTAGGAATAATACTAACCATAATACCGGCATATGGATACAGATCAAGGGATGCAAATAATATCTGGACCGATCCAGAACGTACAACGCTTGCCAAAGAAATATGCGATAGTGATACCCAGGGTTGTCCATCTGCATCATGTTGGTTACCTGGTGGAATATATTATGATAATAAGGGAACATTTACCGAAACATGTACTGGTGGTTGTTCATCTGGTCGATACAACATTGGATTCAGCAGTTGTGTTGATGTAAAAACGAATGGCACAGGTAGGGGCTATATAACCAGAGGAAGAGAATACACTGCTGACACCGGTACCTATGGTCTAACGGAGGACCAGACATGGGGCGTGACATTTAGTGGTTATGGTCAAGTAAAAGGTATATCAGCATGTACTAGCACATCTGGTACATTGGGTGTAGCCACTGATACAGAATTTAGTAACACAACACTAACTGGAGGCAATTGTTGGTGTAAAATGACAAGTCCGGCTACTTCGCGTTGGGTGTTCTACGCCGCCGACAGCGGTTCGGGCTCTTGTGGTCGCTGGTGTGCGTACCACTGCGCTGACGTAGTCCAGAACAATGTCATAGTCCGGTCGGGCATGTTCAGGTTATTTGGGTCAGAGTCGTCTTTTGACCAAACTTATGCGCGCAAATTAAGGGATTGTTCGAGATTTAGTTGTCCACCTGGTCAATACGACTTAGGATTCAGCAGTTGCATTGAAAATGTGTGGGGAAGTGGCTGGGGCGGTTGGAATTTTAATGGGGGCAAATCCTCCGCCACCACCTATGGCTTAACTGCAGCTGGTCAATGGGGTACAACATTAGATGGTGGTAATAACATAACAGGCATAGCATCATGTAATGATACACCTGGTACACAAGGTGTACTCGCCGATACAGAATTTAGTAACACAGTAAGTGGAGAATATTGTTGGTGTAAGATGACAAGTCCAGCTGCTTCGAGTTGGGCGTACCTCTACGACTACACCACCAATAGTTCTTCCACGTGCGCTGAAGATTGTGCGGGCTACTGCGGTAGGTACAGCCAGAGCACCTCGAGTTTTCGGTCGGCCATGTTCTGGTCGGTGGGGAATTGATGTGGGTTGATAAAAAAACATGTTTGCTTTTATTTAAAAATGGTGCACACTTACGGCAAGTATAAGTTGGATGTTGTGTAGTCCCCATTTAATCGCAGAGATTTAATATGTTATTATTGAAACGTGTTTTGCTTGATGGACACCAGGTTGATATCCTGGTTGATAAGAATCGCTTTGCACAGATTGCCGATGAAATTAAGCCGGATAATCTTATGCAGGTGATGGATTGTGATGGCAAGGCAATATTACCATCGTTCGCCAATATGCATACGCATGCATCAATGATGTTTTTACGCGGTATTGGCGAAGATAAAGATTTGTTTTCATGGCTGCAGACAGAAATTTGGCCACGCGAAGCCAAATTAAATGAAGATTATGTTTATCATTTAAGCAGGTTTGCTGTCCTGGAAATGATTAAATCTGGGACAACACTGTTTAATGATATGTATTTTTATGAAAATGCAACAATACGCGCGGTTGATGAAATGGGAATACGTGCGATGATTCCGCATTTATTTATGGATTTCTTTGATGATGCCAAAACATCAGAACATATCGTAATCGCAGAACAATTTTTGAATACCCCTGTGCCCTGCGACAGAATAATCAAGGGTCTGGCGTGTCATGCAATTTATACTACGTCACAGCGTGCGTTTCAATCGGCACACGATTTAGCGAAGAAATATAATACATATCTGCATGTTCATATCAGTGAAACCCAGCAAGAAGTCACTGACTGTATTGCCAAGTACGCAGTTCGCCCAATAGAATTACTGGATAAATGGGGTGTTTTGGATAGAAACACATTGTTGGCGCATGCGGTTCATTTGAATGATGATGAACGATATATTGTCCATAATGCTGGCGCATCATTGATTCATTGTCCGGCATCAAATATGAAACTGAATTCAGGTGCGTTTAATTTACAATGCTGTTTAGATTCCAGGTTGCCCATTGCATTGGGAACAGATGGTGTGTCGTCAAATAATTCATTGTCCATGTTAAGTGAAATGAAAATTGCGGCGTTGTTGGCAAAAGAATCAGCTAAATCAGAGTGCGCAGGGGCCGTTTGCGATGTGTTTGACGCGGCAACTCGCACTGGTTTTGCGGTTGCAGGATTGAATGGCGGACAAATACAGGTTGGTTGTTTGGCGGATTTTATATTGGTTGATTTGAACAATGTATTTTTAATGCCTGGATACAACATAAAATCTGATATTATTTATTCAGCAGATACCAGTTGCATCAGAGATGTTTTTTGTAATGGTGTTCCTGTCATGCGTAATGGTATTGTGAAAGATGAAGACAGCATTCGCGAAAACTTTCGCAAAGTATGTACGCAATTATTTTAATGATTTTATATGTTAAAACAATGGTGGATAGCATTCGCCATTGGCACAACACCCAAATCCATCACCCATGTCGGTATATTCTTCACCAGTGCAGCATCCATATTGATCGGGGTTTGTTCCGTCAGGACATACTTCGGATGTTTCGGATGCATAATCTGATTCGGAAACAAACATATTTTCGTTCTGGGATACATTGTATGCGGGCTTATCAATGACAGCGGCAGTTTCCACTTCGCCAATGTTTGCGGGAACAACCTGTTGGGTGGGTAACGGTTTAATTGTAAAATCCGCAGACGGCATTGTCGCCACAGTTTGGGGTTCAACAACCACAGGTTCAGGTTCAACAACCACAGGTTCAGGTTCAACAACAACTGGTTCGGGTTCAACGACGGTTGATTCCTGAATTATTGGTTCGGGTTTTGTGTCCGCTGCAACCGGTTCGGTTATATTAGTGTCTGAAACAATCACAGGTAAATCCGGGGTTTCGGTCTTGGCGGTTGTTTCAACATTTGGTGTTTCGGTCACAATTTCAGGTGTCGTTCCTGTCTTCGTGGACTTTTGATACATCCACAACGTGAATATAGACAAAATAATCAGTGCAATTAACAATATGTAATACATCAATCCAGGTTTATGTTGGACGGATTCAGATGCTGGCACCTGGGGGGCGGCGTATGTCCCAGTGACAGGCGAAACAGGGCGAAACGCGGATTCTGCGACGCTGGGTTCGGGTTCCACATTATGCATGATGGGGCGATAGGGTGCCGCTGGTTCCGTTGTTGGCTGCATCGTTTGTAAAATCGGTGCGGGTTCTGAAACAGGTTCAGGTTGTGAAAATGTTTCGTCCAATTCAACGTTTTGTTCGTCGTTCATGTCATAGTCGCGATTATCAGCATCATCGTTAATATCGGATATTGGCGCCGGTTGAAATTCAGAATTATTTTTCTGGACAGGTGGTGTAAATGATAACGGTTCGTTGATTTGCGGTTTATTATCCCCATGTTCATTCCTATTGCCGAATTCAATCGGTTTAAATGCGATACTGTCATCTATAATATTTGGATCAGTGTCAAATAATGGTTTTACTTCGTCGTCCGCCATGGTTGCCCCCTGTTCAATAACTGTGTCTGGTTTATTTAGTATTTCCGTTGCAGAATTTATATCTGCAGTTGCGATATCAATTCTGCGTTTTGCATTTGCAATTCGTTTTTTTGCACGTGCGATTTTTTCGTTTGTTTCATCAATTTTAGATTCGGTTCTTAAAATTTTTGATGCCGATTGTTTGGTCGGTTCGTGACCAATTTCAGCACGTTGCGCGGATAGTTTTTCTTTCAATTCTGATATGCGTGTATCCAATTCAGCAATTGTTTCGTTTGTACGCGCGATTGTTTCGTTTGCGTTATCAATCGTTTTTTGTGCAGCATCCAAACGCATCTGGGCCGATTTGCGCACCGAATTAACCCTAAATTCATGCAGGCGCACAAGTATATCATCCATATCGTCATCAGTGTTATATGCGCGTATTAATTCATCATAGATGTCCAGACCGCTGTATTCAATATCCATTTTTTGATATTTTGTATCCACCTTGGGACGAACAGTTTCTAAATCAATGCCATAATCGTTTGATAAAATATCATCCCATTTACGATTGTTGCGGTCATTGATTATCAACATAGCATTTTGTTTGTCGGCATTTGTTGTATAATCAATCACAAAAATCAATTTATGTTCAGAATCATAATATGCACGCAATACGTTGCCTGCAATCGTGTATTCTGTTGGTTTAAGTTTATTTGATGATGAAATATTCTCTCTCGCGCTAATCATCTGTGTGTGTTCCTATTTCTTCTTTGGCGGGGTGAATTGGTATGCTTGGCGACAATGTTCATAACAATACGGTTTGCCGGTGAACACCTGAGCCCCACAGAAATGAAAATGTTCAGAATCAGGGTCACCAATTGGCCAACGACACTGATTCGGTTTCAGGTTTGCCATTTCCAATGAATGCTGAATAATGCGTTGATGAATTGCCAAATCTTTATTTGTTTTTTTCGATGCCGTTTTTACAGGTGCAGCAGATTTCGGTGCACTTTTGGCATTCGCTTTGGAATTTTTTTGTTCCTTGGTGTTGGGTTTTGGTGCCGATTTTTGCGTCTTGACCGGTGCTTTTTTTTGGGTAACGGTCTTTTTTACAACCTTGGCGTTTTTAGTTGTTTGCTTTGGCGCAACCTTTGATGCCTTAGCCGGTGCCTTTTTCGCAGGTGCTGCCTTTGGCTTTGCCTTAACAACAACAGATTTGTTGCTGTTCCATCCCAGACGATTTATTTTACCAACAACCGCGTTTTTTGATATGCCAAGTTTGCGGCCAATTTCAGCCGTTGACAAACCGCGTTCAAATAAAGTTTTTAATTTCTTTAATGTTGATGCATCCCAACCATTAGCCATTTTACAAAACCCTTATTTTGTCTTATAATCAAGATTATATCATATTTCCGATTCGAAAGGCAAGGGGGGAAACATGTTTTTTTACATATTTTTTGTCGCGTTGTTATTGGGTGCGATTGTGTGCGCATATAATATTTCTGTGGCGGATTTCCGCCGCCGGATAATCCCAGATGTGTATTTGTTCCCACTGATGCTGATCGGGTTGGTTATCGTTAGTATGTTTCCATGGGTTTGCACATTGTCCGAATCGGTTATGGGGGCGGTGTTTGGGTTTCTATTGGCATCGGTTATTGGAATAATTTTTGAACGTGTGAAAAAGGACAGTGCTGCACCAATCGGTATGGGTGATATAAAATTAATTTCTGTGGGTGGATTGTGGATGGGGCCAACGGGATTGGCAATCGCATTAGCGGGGGCGTGTGTGTTTGGCATGCTGTGGGCGCACAGAAACAAACAAAAATACATACCGTTTGCGCCTTTTTTCTTTATGGGTGCAATTTTGTCTTTTATCGCGTTGATATTTTTGATATAATCGTAAATAAGGTGTAGGAATGTTATTATCTAAATTAAAATCTGTTTTTGGTTTTGCTGTGACTGCGTGTTTTGTGGTCGCCGGTGCGAATGCGGCATTTTTGTCTGATTATGGCCAGATTCAGAATGTCCCAGATTATTCATTAAATCCTGCAAACAAGATTGGAACACCATATAATCAAACGTTCCCCCGGATGATATATGCCCAAGGAACTGATTTGGATACGGCGGAATGTGAACGTACGGTGGCAACACTGATTGCGGCATATTGTGCTGGGATAAATAATTGTGTGGAAACGCGGTTGTCGGATTTGCGTCCTGTTATAATGGTGCAACTGTCGCGTTTGCCGGGACATAATTATGCGTCGGCGTGTGGTGGATTTATTGATTCTGAATTTGAACGGTTTACGTCCCAATATGGTAATGCGGCACCACAGTACAGGGCAACGTTTCCAAACGCAACGGAACCGACCAAGAATTCTGATGGTGAATTTAAAATCAAGAATCCATACGAAATTAAATTAAATGACTGGCAGATTGATTATTTGGAACGCGCAAATGAATTGGAACAATTGCAGGCAATAAATGGCGCGGGAACCGAATCATTGGCGCGTGCGGATTTTCCGGAAACGTTTGCAGATTTACCATTTGAAGAACGTATGGCGATTTTGCAATCTGGATATGAACAGTATAAGGATTCCAGTGCATATAAACAAATGAATATTGAAGATTATGAAGATTATCAGATTCGAATCAAAAAAGAGTCAGCAATTGTTAAAAATTTTTGTTTGGATGTTGCGCCAGGACGGTTACGTGTGTTGAATGCGGATTTGGCAATGGCAAAACAGTGTCGTGATGCTGGGGTGCCTGTTGGCAGTTGTAATTTGCAGGGAACATATTGATGAGAACGTGTAAATATTTTGCATTGTGTGTTTGTGCTTTTTGTTATGGAAACGCATTTGGACTTGATGTTTCTGAAATAGCAAATCCAAATGCATGGGTGCAGAAAACACGCCAAGAAACTTACACTGTTGGTGCAGATGGGAAATCATTGTTTCATGGAAATACGAATACGGGTATGACTTTAAAATCTACAGGGGAAGTTGGGAGTCAAATAAAGGTGGTTGATAAAAATATACCGGCAAGGGTTAGAACAACACCAAGTCCAACGCCAAGTCCAACACCGACACCAAGTCCAACGCCAAGTCCAACACCGACACCAAGTCCAACACCGACACCAAGTCCAACGCCAACACCGACACCAAGT
>JAGHVG010000028.1 GCA_018064405.1 Candidatus Enterousia scatequi
ATGAAACTATTAAAAAAAACACCCGCATTTTGCGGGTGTTTTTCTTATTTTGCTTTTGCCAATTATGGCAATTGTGTTGTGGTTGGTTTGCTGAAACGCCAACCCTTAAATGTTTTACCTTTATATGTATTCGCCTTAACTGGGGTACGAACATCGCTACCGTATGTTGCGGTTCCTTCGTTGTTCTGACCCGCATATTCAGGATCAACATCATCCCAGTTAATTGTGATGGTGTTGGCCTCACACATCGCCGGTGCATCACTGGTCACAGTTGTAAATAATGCAGCACGAAACATGAGGCTTGTCGAGGACGCGGAACGCATGGTGTCCGAACAGCGACTAATGCATAGGTTTGCACAATCGATAGCCATGTCCGAAAATTCTAAGAGCGCCCAAGAAGATAGCAAACTTTGCAAGTTGCCACCATCTGGTGTATATCCTGTCAAATTACAATAACAATATTGACCACCTTCGGAACCCAATTCTGATGTTGTACGGGTTGTTATATCTGCTGAACTGCTTGCATTATACTTACCAAGCCCCCCAACTGTACTACAGCGTCCTTGACCAAATAACATACCTTTATCACCGTAATCTACTGCCCATGTGTTTTTATCGGTTAAACCATAGTATGTTTGACCTTTTGTACCCAAATCATCATAGTTACTTTCTTTGAATGTACCAGTACCACTTATATATGCACTGTTCGTTCCTACGGTAGTATTGCCAATTATAGATGATAATTCACTTCCGCTTATTCCTGTCTTCAAATGCCAACCGTTAACACAACCTGTTGCACCACATTGGTTGTTGTTGCCATAGTAATAACCACCACTTACACCAGTTGAATGTTCAACATCCGATGTTGTACATGCACGATAACATTCGTTTTGTGATGATGCGCCCTCGGCTGATAATGCATAACCAGATGGACAGGTTTCTATACCCTGGGCAGATGTTTCATTATACTGAACCTCTCCAATCCCAGAACAAAAACTTCCCGCCGGACATGTTGTTGGTGTTTCACTGTCTGCTGGTAAATATTGCCCCGCACTTAAAATGTAATCTACGATATTGTATTCTGCGACCGCATTAACGGTTCCTTCATATACGCTGTCCATATTGTCTGCGGTTGCTGCGTTATCGTATGTTTTATTTTCTTTCATATATCCGTCAGACGGGAATGTTTCAGCGAATGCTGGTGCGACAAAGCCCATTGCGATTGCAGACGTTAAAAAGATTTTTTGCTTCATGGTTTTCTCCTTCCTTTTGTTCCCATGGTTAAACAAAAAACCGCAATTATAATAATTGGCGGTTGGAGGTTAAGAACAATTAAAAACAGAAATTGCGCCGTTTATTTTATATTCACGGCCCTCCAACCATAATTTAAGTTGGAGGCATTTTACGTCTGCTTTGCGACGCTGTTTTTACGGGGTTCTTAAGCCTCATCAGAAAAACTCTTTCTGACATTTTTTATTATATCAAAAAACCGATTCGCAGGGCAAGTGTTTTTTCGCACAAAAAAACACCGACAAAATGTCGGCGTTTTTATTTGTTTTTTCGTGTTTATAATTCTGCTTTGATTTCTTGAATCTCATAGCATTCAACACGGTCGCCTTCTTTCAAATCGTTATATTTATCAAAACTCATACCGAATTCAACACCAACGCTAACTTCGGATACTTCGTTCTTTTC
>JAGHVG010000006.1 GCA_018064405.1 Candidatus Enterousia scatequi
TAGAAAACAAGCTGCAAGACGTAGCTATTGCGGGTTTGGCAGCTAAAGATGTTAAGCAAGACAAACAAATAAACGATAACAAAAAAGCAATCGCTAATGAAACCAATCGTGCTATGAAAGCAGAAAAACAAGAAACAAAAAGCAGAATGATTGCTGATGCGTTGTTGGATTCAAAAATTAACAATGAAACAAGACGCGCTGAAATGGCAGAAGGCATGCTGGGCAAGGCTATCGCCACAGAATCAACTAGCAGACAAATTGCTGATGCGTTCTTGAATCAACAAATAAACAAAGTTAATAACAAACTGTATTCAGGCAAAGAAAACGTTAGTTTTAATAGCATTAAAATAGGTAAAAACAAGGTTTCGTCTATTGACAACGGTACAAAATCGGTGAAAAAAGGCGATAATCATACATTGGCAACAACCGCAACTGTTATAAAAAGTGCAGAAAACGGCACATATACAAACAAAGTTGCCCCAGAAGCCACAAACGTCAAATCTGCAACAATAAATGGTGCTATTGCTGATTTAGACAAAACTGTTGGCGACAGAAATATAAACTCTGCAAACGCATCTGTGAACGATGCTTTGAAAGAGAAAAGTATCGCTGCAGCCATTGAAACAACTGGTAATTTGATTGGCGATATGGATTTTTCAAAATCAAATTATGTTTCTGATTCAGGAAGCATAACATCCGCCATCAACACGTTGGATGCTAATTTGAACGCTGTTGACCGTAAATACAAAAACTTAGGTTATCATGTTGATCATGTGGAAAATCACTTGCGTGGCGGTATCGCAGCAACTGCAGCATTGACAGCATTGGTACCAAACGCACGCGCTTGCGGTAATACCCAGGTATCTGTCGGTACTGGTAATTACGCAGACAAAGTCGGATTTGCGGCTGGATTGTTCCACTACTTTAGTGATCGCGTATTGGTTAACGCAGGTGGTTCATACGCAACATCTAACGATTGGGCATTCCGTGCAGGTATTACCATCGGTTTATAAAAAGTATGGTGAATACAATGAAAAAATACTGTGTATTGTTATTTAGTGCGGTTATTTTGGCAGCGTGTCAGGGAACTTCCTGCACACACTGCCAGGAACCATTAAGCGAACCAATATATTTTGAGGTTGGTTCTGATAAAATCCCACATAAATCTATGGCAAATTTGACCGAAATTACTGAATTTTTGTCATGCCATAAATTTAGAAGGGTTCATGTGAACGGATATGCCGATGAACAGGGTGGTAAAAATTCAGAACACAACAAAGATTTGTCATATAGACGTGCACAACGGGTTAAAGATTTCTTGGTTGCACACGGCGTAACCGAAAGATATGTTACCGTTTCTGGCAACGGCACGTTACCTTCGGGGGCAAAGTTTGAAAACAGACGTGTGGATATCATATTAAATTAACACCCAAAGTAATATTAGGGCAGAATTCTGCCCTTTTTTAATAGTTGCAGATAATCATATTGTCTGGCACTGTTTTTTTTGTATAATTAAATGCTATGAAACGTTTTGCTATATTTTGTCTGATATTATGCGGATGCAGTGGCACTATGACCGCACGACTTGATACAGTTCGTAACGATTTTAATACCAATAATTTTGTATCCGGCGCACAAAATTTCGCATCTGATAAATCGGTTGAATCCCAGGACAGTTTGGAATTATTGATTACAGGCCTGGCATTGTTTCAAAATGCTGATTTTGATTTAAGTGATCAAGCATTTGAAACGTGGCGCGGGCGCAATTACGATATTTTCGGCACATCTGCTTTACGCGAAGGGGAAATAGTGCTGGGTGGAAACATGACGGTTGAATACAAACCATATATGATGGATTCCTTGTTTGTATCATATTATCAGATATGGGATGCTATTGGGGCAGGTCGTAAAAACGATGTGCGTGTTATAATAAACCAATCTTATAACCAACAGCAAAAAATATCCCACGAATATAAAAAATTAATATCTGACAGGGCAAAAAATACTGATATTATCGCGGAACTAGACAATGCAAACGGTAAATGGACGCCATATAACGATATTATGAATCCTGCGTTGATGTATCTGTCTGGGATATGGTTTCTGAACACTGGGGATTATAACGACGCACAAACATACCTGGGGCGTGCATCCGGTATGGTTGGAAAAAGCAAAAATATAGAAAAAGATCTGACATTAGCCAACAAACAACAAAAACCAAAAAACACAGTATGGGTTTTTATAGAATCCGGGTTTGCACCATCTTTACATGAACAAAGAATAACATTTCCATGGATCATAGATCATAATTTAGTAATGGTTCCTGTGGCTGTTGCGACCCCAAAAACATGGGGAAACACGGCAAAACCACGTCATTCAGACATGATTTGTAATGTTAATTCTATGTTTATGACTGAATTTAAAGAATACCAAATCAACAATACTTTACGTGATTTGGCGGCATCCGCATCACGCGTCGCATTACAGGGCGCGTTATACAGTTCTAAATCTAATGCAAATGGATGGCTGGGGCTGGGGGCTAGTATATATTCTATCATTACAACCAATGCAGAAATACGAACATGGACAACATTGCCAGAATATATTTATGTTGCACGTGGGACAAAAAGCGACTTGATTGACGCGCATATGGGTGCTAAATTAGAAAGCGAGATAAAAAAATTAGGAACAGGGAATTATCTAATTTACGTGCGCGAAACAACCACTCAGCCGGTTATACACGTATTTAAATTATAAAATAAGGAGAAAAATAATATGAAACAATTTGTAATCATTGGTTTATGTGCAATTCTGATGTCTTGCGGCGGAACAACGGTTATAGACACAAATAATCCTGAACAGGTTGCGAAAATGAAAAACACTATGCAACTGGAATATCGTGATTGGGAAAAAGCGGCAAATAACATGACGCAATCAATGTTAAACAGTGGCGCATTTGCAAAAGTAAAAAATCCTGTAATCGCAATAACCAACATAAAAAACGATACAATGCAACGCATTGATAGCGATATGCTGGTAAAGAAAATACGTGCAACATTGGTTAATTCAGGCAAAGCGCAAATTGCAACAAACTTTTCAGGCGAAGACATCACCGCCAATTCTGTGCGGACATTACGGGGCGACAAAGAATATAGTTCTGATACAATAATGGGACAGGGGAATTTGGTTGCGCCAAACATGTCATTATCCGGAAAAATGATTCAGCGTAATCTTGACACAGATTCAGGTTGGTTTTCACGTGTTGATACACGCGTAGAATATTACCTGCAATTAACACTGACCGATTTAAAAACAGGTTTATCTGTATGGGAAGATGAAGAACCTATCTTGAAAACAGGAACAGACGCACCAACATGGTAATGTCAAATACTTTACATTTGTAAAATAATAGGTATAGTATTTAATATGTTACGTTTTATTAAATCTTTGTTAGGTCCAAAGGCAACCAAAATTACTGCTGGTGATTTGGCTGAAAAATTCGGTTTGGAAATTCAGGGCGACCCCAATACGTTAATATGCGGAATTGCACCTATTGCAGACGCAAAACCCGGGCAAATTGCATTTTATTCCACCGAGCAAAACAGTTCTGCGTTTAAGATTTTACCGATTGAGGTTCTGGAAAACACACGCGCATCTGTGATATTATTGCAACCAGAACAGGTAAAACATGCCCCAAAGGGGCGGACATTACTGCTGACACCATCGCCACGTGGTAATATTGTAAAAATCTTGGGTGAAATATATCGTGAAAAACCACGTTTTGGCGTCAGTATTGATGCAATTGTTGAACGCGGGGTTTTCTTTAGGTCAAAAAAAACTGTTTATATTGGTCCATTTGCAACTGTTGAACGGGGTGCAGTTATTGAGGCAGGGGTTAAAATTTACCCCCACGCATTTATTGGCCGTGGTGTAACATTGGGCAAGAGTACGGTTGTTCACAGCGGTGCACATATTGAAAATGCAACAATTGGCGAAGATTGTGTAGTAAATGCAAATGCTGTTATTGGCAAGGACGGATTCGGTTATACCCGTCAAAACGGTCACAATATGTTTATTCCGCATGTTGGGCGCGTTATATTAGGTAACCGTGTTTCCGTCGGGGCGAATTCTTGTATCGATAGGGGGGCTATGACTGATACCATTGTTGGTGACGGAACCAAAATTGATAATCTGTGCCAGGTTGCACACGGTGTCATTATTGGTTCAGAATGCTTTTTGGCATCTGGGGTTGGTATTGCGGGTGGCTGCGTTATTGGTGACCGCGTGTTGTTGGCGGGTCATGTTGGTATCGCAAACGGTATCAAGATTGGCAACGACGCTGAGGTTGGCGCAAACAGTGGTGTTTTCCGTAACATTCCATCAGGCGCCAAATATATGGGATATCCAGCAGGCCCAGGCACAGAATTTATGCGACACTATGCGTGGCTGCGCAAACAAATGAAAGACGAAAAAAAATAAAAGCTTTATTCCTTAAAACTGACCGCGTAATGCCACAGATATAAATGGTGTCTTGCTAGATGCGCCAACAGATATCCATAAATCCACATGTTCGTTATATTTATATCTGAACGAACCAATAATCGTATTATCCATATAATTACGTGCATCTTTGTGCCAAATACCCGTATCAGACATTATATAGGATAGCGATATACTTGAATTTAATAAATCATAACTGACGCCAGTTCCGGCAGAAATACCGTCTGATGCGGCACCAATTGGGTTATAATCATAAACGCCACGCACAGACGTCCCCCAAACCAAACTGTTATATTGTAAATTAAACCCAACAGATGCCTGGGCACGCCAATCTGACGTTACCCCAGATGAAAATATATCTGAATGGTGATCCTTTAAATCATCCATAAATGATGCACCAAACGACAATGCTGTTTTTATTTTTCCGGCAGAATTACGGAATTTTACGCCTGCATCTGCCGCAAAATTATATTCTGCAGATAATCCGGCAAACCCGACACCATATTGCACATTGTCAATCGGAACAGACACTAAATTCAGGCGCAGGGCTTCGTGACTGTGCCCCGTAGATACAATCGTATCAGAAATAATTTCACCCTTGGGGGATATCTTTTTATAAAACAGCGGTTCTTCGTTCACACGCAACCCACCAACATCCGGTATTCCTATACCTAATTTATGTGCAACCGCATTTGTAAACCCTAGTTCTAAACGTCCAATATTTTTAACCTGCCACAGGGCAAATAATTCATGCATCCATTGGTTTTCATCCAGCGCAACCGCATCCATTGCGTACACAACACCAATACGATGCGTATCATTTATGTTATAGTCAATCTCAGCGCGTCCTTCCCAATCACCCAAGAAAAGTGTTCCTTTGTCAGATTTAAATGGGTTGTTCGTGATAAAACCAGCACTGCCGCTGGCATCCAATTTTAATCTAAAATCACCAACGGTATAATCAAACGCGTTTGCGTTTCCACATGCTATACACACACCAACAGCAACAATAACACAATAACGTTTCATTTTTCTAGTTTCCCTGTGTTTCCTTTAATATCGCATCACGTAATTTATTGAATGCCCGTTCTTCTATTTGACGCACACGTTCACGCGATATGTTATATTTCTTTGACAGCGATTCCAACGTCGCCACAGGTTCAGACAAACGACGTGCCTTTAATATTTCCCTGTCGCGTTCAGATAATTCAGACAAATGCTTTTTCAATAATTCATATCCCTTGCGGCGAAAATCCAACTGTTCAATACTGTCTTCTATGGATTGCCTATCATCCGCCATATTGGACAAAACATCCAGTGCATCCGAATCCCCCCCAATTGGGGCATTTAACGAAACATCACGCGCACCAATACGGGTTGACATATTTTTTACATCATCAGACGGAACATCCAGATACTCTGCAATCTGTTCAGACTGTTCTTCACTTAAATTATTATCCATAATCCCCAACGCACGCTTTGCACGCGCCAGATTAAAGAACACACGCTTTTGATTTGCAGATGTGCCGATTTTTACCAACGACCAATTATTCAAAATTGTTTCGTAAATTTCCGCCTTGATCCAAAACATTGCATATGTTGAAAAACGAAACCCACGTTCAGGATCAAATTTCTGTAATGCCTGCATCAGGCCCATATTGCCACTGGCAATCAAATCACCAATTGGTACACCATAATTCTTAAAATCATACGCCACAGACACGACAAGACGCAAATGCGAGCCAACCAATTGCTCCGCCGCCACAGAATCGTGCTTTTGAACCCATCTTGTTGCGTATTCGTATTCCTGTTCGGCGGTTAATACAGGAAATTTTTGTATATCCTGCATGTATTGGGCCAAACCGGCATCATCACTCGCCCCACGGGCAGCAATTATGCTGGTATTTTGGGTTGCCGGCAAAGTGTTCTTGATTTGCTTTTTCATAACTTTTATAGTATAACCAATAAAATAATAATTATCAAGACAGGAGATTTATATTATGGCAACAATTTTGGAACGTAATAAAGATATTAAACCAAAGAAAAAAACGTACCAAGAACACGCACAAGATGCCCTGTATCGCGAAGTATGGGAAGAAGTTAATAATGACAAAACTGTTGAATTTTTAAAGAAATATTCACGTCAGTTGATTATCGCTGCGTTGGCATTGTTAATCATTGTTACGGGTGTTCAAATTGGTATTCGCACATATCGTGCAAACAAATTGGCTGTTGCAACAAATTATGAAACCGCAATTGAAAACGTGGATGCAAATGCATTGGCAGGGATTGCAAAAAATTCACGTGGGGCAACATCTGATTTGGCTTTATTCCAGGCATACCTGTTGGATAAAGACGTTTCTAAAATTGAAGATTTGGCGAACAATGGTCACACACGTGATTTTCGTGATTTGGCCAAAATTCATGTTGTTTCAATAAATGGCGATAAAATGACCGCCGCGGATGTGGAAAAATACTTATCTGACACAAATACCAAGGCATCGCCTTTTTATTACACATCCCGTTTAATTGTGGCACAAAAATATCTGGCCTCAGGTGATCGTGACAATGCGAATAAATGGTTGGATAAAATAATATCTGATCCAGATTGCCCAAGTGTCATTTCAGCAACGGCACAAACACTAAAATAAGGATTACATCATGCGTAAAATATCGTTAATTGCGTTATCAGTACTAACATTGGTTGCCTGCGACAAACACGACCCGATATTACCAGGGGTTCGTAATGCGATATTTTTAGAAAACAAACTAAACATTCTTAACGTAGATATAAATAATTTGCCTGATAATATCCCCGAACAACAGGCGTCTTATTGTCCGTACACCCAAACACAAACCAATGTCATACTTGATGGTGACAAAAAAATATTTTCTGGCTTTCCAACACCAAACACCGTTGCATGCGACCACAAACCCGTATGCGGCGGAAAATATGTGTATGCAGGTCTGACAACCGGAACTGTCGTTAAAATAAACCCGCAAACACGTGGAATTATGTGGACGGCAGATGTTTATAAATCCAGTAATTTAACCGGTGGCGCATCTGTGGTTGATATCGTGTCCCCAATTGTATTGAACGATAAATACGTATATGTTGCGGGTTTAGGCGATGCGTTTTGCAAATTGGATTCTGATACAGGAGACAAAAAATGGTGTATTGAAATCGGATCGTCACAACCATTAATCGTTCTTAACAAGGTATCCTATATTATTGGCACAGACGACAACCTGTATGCCATCAGAAACTCAGACGGCGCGGTTTATTGGGCAAGTCCGGTGAAACAGAACACAGCCCCAGAATATGAAGACAAACAAATCATTGTTGGTGCCCAGGTATTTGATGCCGAATCTGGCAGTATAATTAAATAAAAAAAGCCGGCAAAAGGCCGGCTTTTTTTAATCAAATGGATTATCCGCTTTATCATAACTGATTTCTATGGGCAGGTGTTCCCACTTTAACGCCGTTGCGATACCACGCCGCAGATAGCGCGTATAGGATTCAGGAATATCAGATGCACCACCAACGTTTATTTTTATCTGCATAGGATGACGACCGATTTGACGTGCAAATTTAATCTTCATTGCACGTTTAAGACGCGACATTGGCGGTTGACGTTCCGCGACCAATTTTTCAACTATACGGTTCAGCAAACTGGTTGGAACCTGGGCATTTGATATATCCCACTGTTCATAAATACGTTTAAACATGTTCTGGACCCCTGTACCAGTTTCAGCAGATATTGCCAATATCATCGGCTTTATAATTTGATGAAAAGAATTTGCAAATTGGTGTTTTAATTTTAGTAATTTTTCATCCCTAAATTCAGGTTCAACCAAATCCCACTTATTTAACGCAATACACAATATTTTGCCGGCATCATAAACACGCGCCGCAATCCCCAATGCCTGATTTTCAATATTACCAGTTGCATCAACCATTAAAATAACAACATCTGCCTTGTCAATCGCATCCAACGATTTTAATGCAGATAATGTTTCAACATCATCCGTAACGGATGATTTCCGACGCAAACCCGCCGTATCCATTAAAACAATATCGCGGCCATAAAAATGCGTTGGAATTTTTACAGTATCACGTGTCACACCCGGCATATCCTGAACAATCTGACGCTTTTCACCCAACACACGATTAACAAACGTTGATTTTCCGACATTTGGTTGTCCCAACACAGCGATTTTTATCCGGGTATCCTGAGCCCTGTCTGTGACCACAGACGATCCAGATATTTTATCCAAGAAAGAATATATTTCATCAAATCCGCGTTTATGTTCCGCAGATATCATAATCGGCGCACCAAAACCCAATTTATAAAACTCATTCGTATCCGACAGACGTTTTTCAGATTCAGATTTATTTATTAACAATAATACAGGTGCCTTGGTCTTGCGGCGCACCGTTTTTGCCCAATTTATATCATCGGCAACCAAACCAGTACGGCCATCAACAACAAACAAAATTGCATCTGAATTTGAAATTGCATCAAACGCCATTTGTGTAGAATCCGCCGCAATTCCAGATTTTGCCCCTTCAAGTCCCGCGGTATCAAACAATTCATACGGGCGATTATAAAACGTCCCAGAAATAGTATCACGTGTCACACCCGGGCGATTATGAACCAGCGCATCACGCGTTCCCGTCAATGCGTTAAACAATGTTGATTTCCCAGTATTCGGCCGTCCGGCAATAGTGACTTTCATGACATTTTTCCATTGATTTTTTATAATTATAAAGCAAAAATACAAATAAGCAAATCAAGGGGGCGAAAAATGTTTAAAAAAATAAAGTCAAAAATCAAAAAAGTATTTGATGTTGTTTTTAGCCCCAAGAGTCATTTTTCCAAAATTGTCGCAGATGGAAATATAGAAGACGCCATGTTTAATGCGTTTGTATACGGAATGTTGGGCGGTATTCTGGTTATGATTTTACGTATATGTAATGGTGCAACATTTACAATCGGTGCATTATTTAATGCGATTGTGATTATCCCCGTACTAGCGGTCACATTGCTGTTTGTGTTTGGCGGACTGTTAATGTTTGTATCTGAAATAACAGGGGGCGAACGTGATTGGGAAATCGCAATCAAGGGTTTGGCATCTGTGTTTTTTATATATCCTGTGATATTGGTATTAAATGCACTGGCGTTTAACTGTTGGTCTGTGTGGTTGATTAGTGTTTTAGCAGATGCATGGATATTATTTCTGTTTTATAACATTGTGGTGTATTGTATGCATGCAAAACGAAACAGCGCATTGATTGTTTGCGGAATAATTGCACTATTTCTGATTATGGTTTATTGTACTGATTATCATGTCGGGTGGCTGATGTTGAAAAATCAATCTGCAACATTGGCATGTTTGGTATAAAATTTGTAAATCCGCAAGATTGCGGATTTTTTAATTAAATATTTGCAAACAGTTAAATATATCCTATAATTACCCTCGCGGAGTGGAAATTGTTCATTCTTGCGCTTAAAATAGTAAGAGCGTAAAAACGAATAATTTTCTCCGCAAGAACAAATTAAGAAACAAAATAAATGGAGAAAACAAATGTTATTTGGTTTATTAAACAAAGGTGATAAAAAACATTTAAATAATCCAATCGTTGTGGAAGTCCCATATGGTGACGAAACACTGCGTTTGGAAACAGGTCGTATGGCGAAACAAGCTAATGGCGCAGTTTTGGCAACGATGGGTGGCACAATGGTTTTGGCAACGGTGTGCGCTGAAAAAACCGCTGTAGAAGGTCAAGATTTCTTTCCATTGACCGTTGATTACCAGGAAAAATTTGCATCAGCAGGTCGTATTCCGGGTTCACGCGATAGACGTGAAGGCAAAGCGTCAGTGTCTGAAACATTGATTGCACGATTGATTGATCGTCCTATTCGTCCGTTGTTCCCAGAAACATTCAAGAACAAGGTCCAAATTATTGCCCAGGTGTTTTCATACGACAAAAAGAATCAACCTGATATCTTGTCTATGATTGCATCATCGGCGGCGTTGGCGTTATCTGGTGTTCCTTTTCAGGGTCCAATTGGCGCAGCACGTGTTGGATATATGGACGGGAAATATATCTTGAACCCATCTAAGAAACAGGTTGAAGATTCTGAAATGGATTTGGTCGTATCTGCAACCAAAGACGGTGTTTTAATGGTTGAATCTGAAATCGGTGAATTAGACGAAGAAACAACGTTGGGTGCGGTTAAATTCGGTTTTGATGCACAACAAACCGTCATCAAGGCAATTAACGAATTGGCTGAAAAGGCCGGCAAAGAACGCTGGGAAACACCTGCGGAAACAGACGAACAAATCAAAATGCAGAAAGAATTTGAACAGTTCGCTGGTGAAATTACAGATGCATTATTAATCAAGGAAAAATTAGTTCGTTTGGAAACTCTGTCGGATATTCATGCGAAAGCAAAAGCTTTAATCCCAGAATTATTCCCAGAATCAACATATGCAACATCTACATTGGAATCATGGGCTGATGAAATTGTTGAAAACATTACTGCGCGTATTATGCGTGGCAATATCTTGGCGGGCAAACCACGTATTGATGGTCGTGACACCAAGACAGTTCGTCCAATTGAAATTGAATTGGGTGTCTTGCCACGTGCACACGGATCTGCGCTGTTCACACGCGGTGAAACACAGGCATTGGTATCATTAACACTGGGTGGTGGCAAAGATGCATTGCCACTTGAATCGTTGGACGGTGCCGAAGAACGTGATTTCATTTTGAATTACAATTTCCCTGGATATTCCGTTGGTGAAGCCAAGGGTTTGAAATCGCCTGGTCGTCGCGAACTAGGGCATGGTAATTTGGCATGGCGTGCGTTACACCCAATGGTGCCGTCACGTAGTGAATTTGATTATGTTATCCGCGTATGTTCTGATATTTTGGAATCAAACGGATCATCATCTATGGCAACAACATGTGGCGCAACATTGGCAATGATGGACGGTGGTGTTCCATTAAAACGCCCGGTTGCTGGTATCGCAATGGGATTAATCAAGGAAGGTGATGATTATGCTATCTTGACAGATATCTTGGGCGATGAAGACCACTTGGGTGATATGGACTTTAAAGTCACCGGTACCAAAGACGGTATTACCGCATTGCAGATGGATATCAAAATCACATCTATCACGTTTGATATTATGAAGCATGCACTTGAACAGGCCAAGGATGGTCGTATGCACATCTTGGGCAAGATTGAAAAGGCAATCAAAGCCCCACGCAAGGCATTGTCTGAATTCGCGCCCCAGGTTTATACAATGAAAATAAACCCTGACAAAGTGCGCGATGTTATTGGCAAGGGTGGTGCTGTGATTCAAGCATTGACACGTGAAACAGACACACAAATTGAATTGGAAGACGATGGAACAATCAAAATCATGGCTGCAGGCAAAGAAAGTGCCGATGCTGCGATTGAACGGATTAAGGAAATCGTCGCCGAACCAGAAGTCGGTATGATTTACAAAGGAACTGTTTCTGGGATTAAAGATTTCGGTCTGTTTGTAAAAATCTTAAATGGGTTTGAATCTATGGTTCATATTTCTGAAATTACAGGCGAACGCATAGAAAAAATCCAAGATGCTAAATACAAAGAAGGCGACACAGTTTATGTCAAATACCTGGGCACAGATAAACGCGGTAAAACACGTATGTCTATGGTTGGTATTAATCAGAAAACTGGTGAAGACAAATCAAAATAAATAGGTACGCCCCAAGTGCTCCTTGGGGCGTTTATGATATAGGGCTATATGATGACACCAGAACAGTTAAAATGGAACAAACACCAATGGGCAGAGTATCTGGATTGTAGCGTTCAGTTATATAAACGGGCGCGTAATTTCGCGGATTGTCATTACGGTGTTTTAATAAGACAAAACAAAGATGGCAAGTACAATGTTGTATTAACAGACAAAACCTATGAAAAAAATCGGTTTGGGCACTTGCAACGCGTACATATTATTCATGAAACATCACAAAAAACGTTTGATAATTATAACGATGCGGTGCGATATGCAAACGAAACATTTATTCCGTCACTGGAATTCAAACCATATATAGCACAAGCATATAAAGTGCCTACAAAAATATTGCAAACATTACATGTGAACACAAGATAACGATTAGCGGAGATAAAATAGTATGAAACCAGAACAATTTACATGGTCAACAAAACAATGGGCAGAGTATATTGGATGCTCTGAATCGGAATTTATGCGATTCAATAACGAAGCAAGCTCTATGTTTAACGTCGCGATATGCAAAGTATCGCGTACGCAAAAATACAGGGTGGTCTTGGAAAAACGTCACGACACGCCATCTGGGGCTGTGCGATACATTTGGGTTGCATTAGCACAGAAAGAATTTTCTAATCCTATTGATGCAACGAAATATGCAAATGAAGTGTTTATTCCATCATTAGAATTAAAAAGAATCTGGGCACAAACATATAATATGCCACGTAAAATATTACAAACATTACACATCAGAACGTTATAGGTTATTTACATGGATATAAACAGTTTAATGGCGCAAGCCACAGAATTAAAATTACGAATTAATTCTGCACAAAAAAATTTGGAAAAAGTTGTGGTCAAGGGTTTGTCTGACAATGGCGATGTAATTATAGAAATGTCTGGCAAATATAAAATATTAAATTTGACCATAAACGAACGCTTGTTATCACAGGACAAACATAGCATAGAACAAATAATCATAGATGCCTTTAATGATGCCAAAGACAAAGCAGACAAGGTTATTGATGAAATGATGGAATCTGCAACCACCGGGATACAAATGCCAGAATAAAAAACTGGACATGATAAAAAAAGACAGTATAATTATCTGGCATTTTATGGATGTTTAGCTCAGTTGGCTAGAGCATCTGCTTTACACGCAGAGGGTCAGGGGTTCGAGTCCCTTAACATCCACCACGATAAAAAACATTTAACTATTCTGAAAAAGTGTAAACCAAACTTGTCCGGCGGCAACATATACAGAATCCGTTTTACGCGTTCCGTTTCGCGTGATACCTATCATCAATTGCCGACGGACGAAAAGACGCCAGAACGAAAGATCGTGGCGCTCCGGGCGCCGAGCCCGCAGTCGTACGGGCAACTGTACGCGCAATTGGAAGACGACGAGTACTCGAAGTAGAACACCCAAAGCGAAACAGCCGGAAACGTCATTTTACACCAGCAATACTGTCCCTTATCTGTTTGGTTAAAGTTTTCATTCGTAGATTGTGCATATGTACCAGGTGTGCTATTACACGATGTTATGCCCGTTACTTTATCACCTGTATATAATGTTGCACCCCATGTTTGGTCTGTCGTCAGGCCGTATGTAGCGGTATTTTCAATCCATGCACCCCGATCCCCAGTACTATCATTCATAAAGCCATAATCTGTCCCATTCGGACCGGGATCTATACACTGGCTAAAGCCGATGTCGTATGTCCCAGATGGACAGGTTAGTGAAAATTGTTCAAATTCCCATCCGATTTGTCCGGTATTGCTGTTATAAACCAGTTTATATTTACCGTTATTACCGGGAACATCTGGTAATTTATCCTGTTTCGTTGAATCGTGGTAACTGTTCGTTATGTATCCACTATCGTTCGTAAATGAACTTATGGTTGTGGGTTTATTACTTAAATCATTATACGAACCTGTCTTTGCGACCGTCGGCAAAGAATCAACAACACTATCCACATAGCCCACTGATGCAATATCCGCGTATGATATATTACATATTGTTATTAAACCTAATATTATAAATATTCGTTTCATTTCCTTTCGCACTCCCCCGATTTAATCTTGGTGGTGGCGTAT
>JAGHVG010000038.1 GCA_018064405.1 Candidatus Enterousia scatequi
CGTAATACATTTGATAAAATACCAACACGACATAAAACAATATCTTCACAAATATCAAACGCGTTTGGTGTGTTCGGTTTACCAATTACATCATCTTGGAATGAGGTTGCATCTAAATACCGCACATTAGCAAAAAAATATCACCCAGATACTGCAAAGAATAAAACAAACGCATCGGACGAATTCGCCCGCATAACAGATGCGTATAATATCCTTAAAAAATATTTCAATAAATAAAATCGCGACGGAGTGAAACGGAGACGGAAAAAAAACACCCCGCGGGTGCGGGGTGCCAAAGGAAAGGGAGGAGACCCTTTTCATATTGGTGTGCGAAACAAAAAACACACCAATCTCGTTTTGCCAATTATGGCAATTGTGTTGTGGTTGGCTTGCTGAATTTCCAACCCTTAAATGTTTTACCCTTGATAGTTTCGGCTTTAACAGGGGTACGAACATCACTACCGTATGTTGCGGTTCCCGCATTGTTCGCAGAGATATCTTCCGCATCAGCATTAGACCAATTAATTGTAATTGTATTCGCCTCACACATGGCTGGTGTTGGTTGAACTGACCCCAACAACGCGGCACGGAACGCGAGGTATCTCGAGTCCGTGACACGCATGTAGTACACACACTGGCCAGTGCAGACGACCGCGCAATCGCCACCGTAGTTGTGGTAGAACACCCAAGGGGAGGACAAGCTTTGCAAGGTGCCACCATCTGGTGTATAGCCCGTCACATTACAATAACAATATTTTGCCCCTTCTTGACCTGTTTCATCTGTTAAACTGGATACTTTGGTTGTATTACTCCAATCACCATTATCATCATACTGACCATCTGTATACCAACCATTACTACCTGCTTGTGTGCTGCAACGTCCCTGACCCATTAACATACCTTTGCCATTATTGTAATATGTGGCCCATGTATTATGATTATTAGTATTCAAATTAAAGAAAGCAGCATCATGTACAACACCACTATTCATACCAGCATACGATAAATATCCGGTATTGTCTATGCTTGCATAATCATATGAACCACTTTCATTTCCGATTGTATCCGCTAAATTCAATCCTGCCTTAATATGCCAACCGTTGACACAACCTGTTGGTTCACATGTATCGATACCCGTACCATAATAATCGTTTCCGGTTACACCCGTTGCGTGTTCAATTTCTACATTACCAGAACATTGACGATAACATTCGTTTGCAGATGTTGCACCCGCTGCGGAACTGCCGAATCCTGTTGGACATGTTGCTATACCCTGGGCAGATGTTTCATTATATTGGACTTCTCCAATCCCAGAACAGAAACTGCCCGCCGGACATGTGGTTGGGGTTTCGCTGTCTGCTGGTAAATATTGTCCCGCACTTAAAATGTAATCTACGATATCGTATTCAGCGACCGCATTGACGGTTCCCTCATAAACATCGTCCATATTATCTGCGGTTGCCGCATTGGTATATGTATAATCTTCCTGCATATAACCGTCATCTGGGAACGCGTCCGTATAGGTTGGGTCAGCGAATGCAGGGGCGACAAAGCCCATTGCGATTGCACTGGTTAAAAATAGTTTTTGAGTCATCTCTCTTTCCTTCCTTTCTTATGGTTAAACAAAAAAACCGCAATTATAATAATTGGCGGTTGGAGGTTCGAAACAATTCAAATAGGAAATTGTGCCGCTTATTTTCGTATATCACGGCCCTCCAACCATAATGAAAGTTGGAGGCATTTTACGTCTGCTTTTTCGACGCCTATTTGATACGGGTTTCGATACCCCATCGAAAAAAAATCTTTCCGACATTTATATTTTATCAAAAAACCGATTCGCAAGGCAAGTGTTTTTATTTACCTTTATTTTATATTTGCAAGAAATGGTTTTTATGCTATGATTTTCCAAACAAAGAATAGGAAAAGATATGTTAGATGTAATTATTTTGGGTTCTGGCCCTGCTGGATTGACAGCCGCAATATATTGTGGTCGTGCAAATAAATCAACGCTCGTTTTGGCTGGCGATTCTTTGGGTGGTCAAACGGCAGAAATTGCAAAACTGGAAAATTATCCTGGTTGGGCGGGTTCTGGTATGGAACTGATTCAGTTTATGAAAAAACAGGCGGAATCTTTTAATGTAAAGGTTGATTTTACATCTGCAACAAATATTAAATTTAATGATGATGGAACATTTACTGTCGTTTGTGATAACGGTAAAAATCTGGACACTAAATCTGTAATTCTTGCAACCGGTGCACGCGCCCGCAGACTCGAAATAGATGGCGCACGCGAATTCTTTGGCAAGGGGGTTTCTTACTGTGCAACATGCGATGGATTTTTCTATTCTGGCAAAGATGTTTTGGTTATGGGTGGCGGTAATTCTGCGTTGAATGATGCGCTGTATTTATCAGACATTGCAAAAAGTGTTAAAATCGTTTATCGCAAATCTGAATTCTTCCGTGCAGAGGCTGTATTGCGTGACCGTGTCGCTGCGAAAGAAAACATTGAATGTTTATTTAACACCGACCTTAAATCTATTTCTGCAAA
>JAGHVG010000004.1 GCA_018064405.1 Candidatus Enterousia scatequi
TAAATCGTATACGCATACTGAACGGGGCATATATAAAATATGTCTCTACGCGTAAAGGCCAATGAAAGAATAATATAGCCCCAGATTGTAATAAAGTTATAGATAGAGCCAGCATATACCATACCGATACCCCCGTTCCCCATATACCGCACCGCTATCCCCAGATTCCATCAGGATACACCCTAGTGTTCATACTAGTAAGTCTGTGTGTCAGTTGAGCAGATTGGTGGCATTGGTGTCATTTTGACTATTGATGCCGGGGTTCTGCTGGGGTGACACATCTTCTGTTTGGATACGCTGCAGGATTTTTTCAATATTTTTACCCAGACTAAGTAAATCTAAGATATCTCTGACTCGAACTATGTTCAATCCTCTGAGCCAAGTTGGACAGGAGACCCTTTGAAGGCATATTTCAAAGGGTTTTCTTATTGAAATTACTGCATTTTTTCCATCTGTAAAAAAGTTCGAGATTATTGTTTTTAAAATTGCTCTTTTTTTTCAAAAAACTCGAACTTTTGAACATTTTTTGGCTGATTTCTGCTATTTTTACTATTTTTTTCATATTGCTGAAAAATTCCTCAATTCTAATGTCATATCTGGCTATTTTGTCTTGAATATCTTTCTTGGAATCTTCTATTTCTTTACTGGTTTGTTCAAACATTTCTTGGCTAATTTTATCACTTATAAGTAAGTCAACTAACTTTTTGCTTTATATTCAATCAACACACAGAGAAGCATTGATTTTTTTGTTGTTTTATGATATAATAACTCTGATTTGAAGGGCACCTTGGGTGCCGTTTTTTATTGCTCGCTTTTTGCGGGCTTTTTTATTTTAACAAAAGGAGGCAATATGAACAAAATACCAGAAAATATATTAAACCTTATGCAAAGTAATGCATATGTAAATTCTAATAATCCTGAACATCAAAATGTTACAAGACAAATTCAAAATTATTTCAAAAATAAATATGGTAACAGCACAATTGATGCAACTGGACGCAATGTAACAATAAGGAAAGCATGGCGTTGGCATACTGTAATAGATGACAAAACGTGTGAAGATTGTGAAAATTTTGCCGATACTGTTTATGAAAACAGAGATGAAGTCTCTCAAACCCCACATCACGACAATTGCCGTTGTTGGATAGAAGAAATCGAATTAGACGATAATAATAAAATAATTGTCAATCCCGATAAAAATATTAGTTTAGAAAAAACTCTTGATGAGGAGGCAGGATACATAGACAATCCAAAACTGATAGACCAACCAACAAATTATGGCATAACACAACCAATATTGGATAAATACAATGCAGATCATCCAGATTTTAATTTTCCTAAAAATGTAAAAGACATTACTTACGGCCAAGCAAAACAAATATACAAAGAAGATTTTCTTGAAAAACGTCGTATTGATGAAATTAAAAATCCTAGAATATCACATGCTGTTTTTGATATGGGTGTTATGAGTAATTTCAACAATGTCGGAAAAATTGTTCAAGAAACCTTAAACGACTCAATTGGTGCAAATCTAAAAATAGACGGTAAGATTGGGAACAATACTATAGATGCTTTAAACAATATACCAGACAATAAAATTGATGATTTTATGCAAAAGTTAAAAGAAAACAGAATTAAATATTTACAGAGTTTATCTGGCTGGAATAAATATGGTCGCGGTTGGGCAAATCGCACGAACAGATATTGATTTTATAAATAAATACTTCTATAATTGCCATATGAAAAAAATTGTATTTATATTTGCACTGTTGATACCTGTCGTTTCTTTCGCGAATAGAACATCAGATTTTATAGAAGAAGTTATGGAATATGAAAACGCACAAGCAACCCATAATACCGCACGTATAAATGCATATGCTGTTAATCAGGAAAAATTAGACATCTATCGTGCAGCGCATCCGGACTATTTTTTCCCTATCAGTGTAACGGAATTAACCCGGGAACAAGCAAAACAAGTTTTGTCTTATTTCTGGGATAATTATAGGTTTGGTGATTATAAATATGATGAAATTCAAGACAAAGTTTGGGATATGATGATACACATGTCAATGTCTGATTTAGAAAAACAAATCAATGCCTGTATTCGTAAATACTACAAATTTGACGATAGTTTTTATACTCCGTTCGGTTCGGTTGCATCTGTTAGTTTGTTAAACGGTATGTCACCAAAACACATCCCAGATTTTTATTTAATACTAAACGAAGTCAAATATTGATATGATATTTATCAACTGTTTCAAGATAGCCCATGTCCTACCATGCCACTTGTGCAGATATTACTTGTATTAGTTATATCTATTTTCTATAATTTCAGGCATGGGAAAGACACCGGATTTATTTATTCTGGCTGAGCATACGGATTTAATGAAAAAACTGTCCGCATGGGATATTGCGTATCATCAGAATGATGCGCCTGTTGTTGATGACGCAACATATGATGCGGCGAAATCGCGTGCGTTAGAAATTGAAGAATTATACCCTGAATTGGCACCGGATGGTGCATCATCAATGGTGGGGGCGGCGGTTTCTGACAAGTTCAAATCATATCCGCATAGCGTGCCGATGCTTTCCATTTCTGATGTTTTTAACGCGGCTGAGGTTGCAGATTGGTTTGATAAATTATCTGACGAGGATTTGTTTGTTGAATTAAAGGTTGATGGTGTGTCGTATGCGGCGCGATATGAACATGGAAAACTGGTCCGCGGTTTAACGCGGGGCAGTGGGGTCGCCGGTGAAGACATAACTGAAAATTTAAAAACAATTCCTGATATTCCGCAACAATTGACGGGCGATTATCCTGACGTGATAGAGGTTAGGGGTGAAGTGTATATGATGCGGTCGGATTTTATCGCCTTGAATGAAGTTGGCGATCGTCAGTTTGCCAATCCGCGTAATGCGGCGGCGGGGTCGTTGCGTCAATTAAATCCAAAAATTACGGCATCGCGCCGGTTGTCTGCGTTTGGTTATACGTATGGCGAACTATCTGAACGGACATGGAAAACCCAGAGTGAGTATTTTGATAAATTGGAATCATGGGGATTTAAGACAACGCGTAGGTGGGCGCATCGTGTTCATACAATGGATGAAATCCAAGATGTGTATAATTCTGTGATGGCGATGCGATCGGATATTCCGTTTGATATTGATGGTTTGGTAATCAAGGTGAATAATGTTGATGTCCAAGAACGGATGGGGGCGCGTGCTAATTCACCCCGATGGGAAGTTGCCTATAAATTTCCTGCTGCGCGTGCGATAACGATTTTGCGCGATATTACTATTCAGGTCGGTCGCACAGGTGTCCTGACCCCCGTGGCAGAGTTGGAACCAATAAACATTGGTGGTGTTGTTGTGTCGCGTGCAACACTACACAACGCCGATGAAATTGCGCGTTTGGGTGTTCGGATTGGTGATAAAGTAATTGTTCAACGCGCAGGTGATGTTATCCCCCAGATTGTCGGTGTTGATACACAAATTGGTAAATCTGTGTATGAATTCCCCAGTGTTTGTCCGGTATGTGGTGCGGCGGTTGTTAGGGAATCGGGCGCGGTTGCGCGTAAGTGCGTTAATTCGTTGGGATGTCCAGCACAACGGATTGGCGAATTGGAACATTTTGTTTCGCGTCATGCGTTTGATATAGATGGTCTGGGAACACGTCAGTTGGAATTGTTTATATCGCGTGGTTGGATAAAATCACCGGCTGATATATTCACACTGATACAAAATCATGGTGATGAACTACGCAAAATGGATGGGTTTGGGGATAAATCGGTATCTAATTTAAATGTTGCAATTAAAAACGCAACCGTAATAGATTTACATCGCTTTTTGTATGCAATTGGAATACCAGACGTTGGTGAAGTATCTGCGAAATTGTTGGCACGCCATTTGGGCAGTTTGGATGCTGTGCGTAATGCCACAGATGGACAATTAAAATCGATTGATGGTATTGGTGATGTGATGGCGGGTGAAATAGTTTCATTTTTTTCAGACGAACACAATACCCAAATTATAAATGATTTATTGCAACATATAACGGTTCGTGATGCGGTTGTTGAAACAGGTGGCGCATTGATGGGGAAACGAATTGTTCTGACAGGGACGTTGTCAAAATACACGCGTGATGCGGCGCGGGATATATTGGAGCGCATGGGTGCGCGCGTTCAATCGTCTGTGTCGCCAAAGACGGATATTGTCATTGCGGGCGATGCCGCGGGCAGCAAACTAGATAACGCGCAAAAATTAGGGATTACAATATGGGGCGAATCTGATTTAGATGCGCTGGTTGAATCGGGGGGGGATAATTTTGGCAAATAAAACACAACAAAAAGAACCACAGCGGCCGCCGTTTAAAAGACGGTTGTTGGTGTATTTATTTAATCTGATATTGTTTGCGACTATATTTGTTGGCGCGTACGTTTTGGTTGTGTATTTGCGTATGCCGTCATTGGATGCAATTTTATATGAAACGCGACCTGCGACGGTTGTTTTTGTGGATAATTCGGGCACAGAAATTCGCAGTTCTAATCGCATAATGGGGACACCGGTTTCGGTTGAAACGTTGCCACCGCACGTGTGGCAAGCGATTGTTGCCATTGAAGATAAACGGTTTTTTAATCATGGTCCACTGGACCTGCGTGGAACTTTTCGGGCGGTGGTCATTAATTTATTCAAGGGGCATTTTGCATCGGGTGGTTCATCCATAACACAACAGACGGCAAAAAACATTTTCTTGTCGCGGGATAAAAAAATATCGCGCAAGGTTCAGGAACTGATACTGTCGCATTGGTTGGAAAACCGTTTTTCCAAGGAACAGATTTTAGATTTATATATGAATCGTGTGTCATTGGTTGGTGGTATGCGTGGCATAGATGCGGCGGCGCGTGCGATGTTTCAGGTGCCGGCGAATAAACTGACGATTGCCCAGGCGGCGCAAATTGCTGCAATGTTAAAGGCGCCAACAACGTATAGCCCATTAAAAAATCCAAACAAGAATATTGAACGGGCGCGCACAGTGCTAACCGAAATGGTTCGTCAAAATTATATTGATATAAACCAGGCGCGCCTTGCAGCCCAAAATTTAAGCCCGGCCAGATCTGTCGCGGATACGAACATATATCGTTATTGGACAGATTATGTTATGGACGAAGTGGAATCGCGTTTGGGTGAATTGCGTTCAGATGTTTATGTTTATACAACATTGGATAGGCGTTTGCAGGAACATATTGCCGATATTTTGCCGGACCATGTTGGTGAATATCAGGGCGCAGTTGTCGCGATGTCGCGTGATGGTGCGGTTCGTGCGATGTCGGGCGGGGCGGATTATCAGTTAAGTCAGTTTAATCGTGCGCTGGCGATGCGTCAACCGGGCAGCAGTTTTAAGCCGGTTGTGTATTTAGTCGCGCTGGAAAATGGTATGACACCGGACACGCTTGTGAATGATTCCCCCTTTGCAATTGGTGACTATAACCCGAAAAATTATAACGAACGTTATTATGGTGACATTACGTTGGCAACTGCCTTTGCAAAGAGTGTGAATTCTGTGCCGTTAAAGTTGACCCAGACATTCGGGATTGATTCTGTATTAAATATGGCGGGGCGTTTAGGGGTGGGGACCAAATTGCACCGCGAATATTCAACGGTGTTGGGTGCATCTGAAATGAATTTGATTGATTTGACAAATGTTTACGCGGTTATATGGAACATGGGGGAATCTGTTCATCCATATTCAATAACCAAGATAACTGATTTTAAGGGTAACGTTTTATATGAACGTAATCCATCGGACAGTATAACAGTTTTGCAGCCGCAAACGGTTGCGTATATGACGGAAATGTTGTCCAATGTGGTTGCGGTTGGCGGCACAGGACACAGGGCGATGGCGACTGGGGTGCTGGGTGGCAAAACAGGAACCAGTAATGATAATCGCGATGCATGGTTTGTTGGTGCCACAGATGATTTAGTAATTGGTGTATGGGTTGGCAACGATGATTTTAGTCCGATGTCGTCAAAAATAACTGGTGGAACCATACCTGCTGAGATTTTTCATGAAATTGTTAAATAGATTATAAAATATATTTTATTGCATGCGTTTTTGTGATATAATAATTCGCATGGAAAGGATATTTACATCATCAATATTATCAATTTTGCTGTGCACTGTTGCGGTGCCTTCGTTTGCCAACTGGCAAAACAGTGGTAATTATATTCCGGGCGGTGTTTACAGTGCGGATGATGGTGCACGTTTTGTGTTGTCTGTGCGTGGTGGTGCGGCATGGGGCAATGCCAAGATTGAAAATTCGTTAACTGGTGCATCGGCGGGCTATTATTATGATATGTCAAATGGTGCGGCGATAACGTCTGCATATTGGCAGTGTTATTTGGATGGCAAACCCGGGTGTGCGTATTCTAATCCTGAAAATGTTTATTTTGCGGGCTATGGGGATGTTGGCGCATTGGGGGCGGATGAAAAATATTCTAAGTTTTCTTTTGCTGGCGGGGCGAGTATTGGTTTTACTATTCCGAATTCCCCTCAGTGGCGGATGGAGGCCGGCTGGGACCATATAGCAGAGGCAGAATATAACCAATCCCCATTATTTAGTGGTGATTTGGCATTATATGGTGGCGAAATAGATGGTGTTGTCGTTCATGCGGAAATGGCATCTGTGCAATCTTCGCTGACCACTGATGTGTTTAGCGCGATGGCATTTTATGATTTTTATAGTGGTATTCAGAAGCCCTTGCATCAGGTTATTCCATATGTTGGTTTTGGTGTCGGCTATGGCATATCGCGTTCGGATTTAAGTGTTTATGATAATTATGGCGACCTGTCCAGTATTGATGGTATGGCTGATTATGGAATGGTTGGTGAAAATTATATTATTAGTTTTAATAAATCCAGCAAGGATATATCCAATTTTGTTGCGTTGGCTGCATTGGGCATGTCATATGGTATTTATGAAAACACGTTTCTTGATTTTGGCATTCGTGCGATGTATATCCCCAGTATTGAATGGAAACTGATTGGTAACGACAATGTACAAACGCGAAATTTATTCAGTGCTAAAAACATGATATACACTGATTTTATGTTTGGCCTGCGCATAGAATTTTAAAAAAACACTTTACACGGATTATTTTTATATGATAGTATTCCTAGTGTCATGATGGGTTATCATGATGGGGTGTAACGACCCGTCCAAAGCGTCGGAATAGAGTCCAATGGCGCGTTTATACGCGTTTTTTTATAATAATATTGCGACGTAAAAAAAAAATCTCCTGACTAATGGTCAGGAGGGTTGTGAATAAATTGAATAAGCACACAATTCTTTGGATTGTCGTTAACCTCCTGACCACCAGATAAAACAGGTGGTTTTTTGGTGGTGTATTTCGCGCATTGATACACCACCACCAAACTATACGTGGGATGCAGGAGATGAAAAAACATATATCGATATTAATTTTACCGTTCATATTTAGTGAGTTTGCATACGGTGCGACATGCCCGACCGGGATGACGGCTAACATTGTGTTCAGTGGAACATTTGTGGGTCGTGATAATGGCGGGTGTCCGACAGGATACGTTCGCTATGAAGCACCTGATGCGATACAGGTGTTATTCACTGGTTTTGTAATGCCAACTGTGCCACAAACATGTCCATTGGGCCAGTACATGAACAATGGCACGTGCACACCGTATGAACGTGATGATTGTCCATCTGATTACGGTATGAAACATGCTGCAAACGGTTTGACGTTTTCGGGTCGTGATAATGGCGGGTGTCCGACAGGATACGTTCGTTACGATGCGCCAGACAATTTCTTTGTTCGTTTTACTGGATTTTTAGGAACGGCGGTATCTGTATGCCCATGGGGTCAGTATATGAACAGCGGCACATGCACACCGTATGAACGTGGCACGTGTCCATCGGGGTATCATGCCATGGGTCCTGACGCATCATTTGATTTACAATCCAAGACCGGCACATGTACCAGTGGTTATACATCGTGGGACAGTGTTGCATCGTGCACTGACGATTCCACAGACAGTATATGCACAACATATTGTGGCAATGGATACACCCATCTGAACACATCGACGGGGTTAAAGTACAATATATACAGCATGCGTCAAACGACGCCATCATTAAACATTGGGACACCGGAAAATCGTTGTTATATAAACATGACGTCTGGTCGTGCATCTGGTGCGATAAACATGGATTACAACGGTTCTGTATATCATTTAACAGATTAAGCAAACAAAGGAGAAAAAGATGAATAAATATATATTTGTGTTATTGGGGTTATTGGTATGTGCATCGTCATACGGGACGACATCAATGTGCAAGCGATCAAATACGGCGATAATTGTATTGTCTAAATCAACGAACGGGACCAGTGCGACATCAAACACATCGTCCAAGACATGGACGGTTAAATTTAATTATACGACGATGACGGGTTCTGCATCGTGTAATGAAATAAGTGGCACAGCGAATACAGCGAACACAGCGTTATTTAGCACAGCATCAGATGTTGGACCACAATGTTGGTGCCGTATGGATACGCCTGCGGTCAGTTATTGGACATACCTGCGCAGTTATTCGGGTGCGTCTGATTGTGCATCGGGTTGTACATCTGCATGTGCGGATGCGGCAAAAACATCAACTGCGTTCAGAACGGGTATGTTTGAATCAATATGGTAAACCATTCATGACACTGGAAGAAATCAGCAGTTTTAATTTTGATGATTGTCCCAAATTTTCAGAATTTGCGACATCCAAGATGCCGTTGCCTGGGGTAAAGCGTCGTTTAGATGAAGTATTAAATTGCGACATTGTTGTCACTGATTTTCGTGTTATGAAATCAAAACACAACATGAATTCGGAATGTTTACAGATTCAATTTGTTTCATCTGGTGATGTTTGCATTGCTTTTACGGGCAGTTCTGTATTGATGGATCAGATGCAATCTGCGTCTGAGCATATTCCGTTCAAAACACGCATCGTCAAAATAGATAAATATTATTCGTTCATATAACCAAGGGATACAGGATTGCGCACGCACAAACATCTTTGGCAAAGATTTACATCCATGGAAAATTTGGATTTAGCGGCGCACAAGGCGGTGTTGTCTAAAAAGTCCAAGGCCTGTGTTCGTGAATTTTTGGCGCATCGTGACATGTTTTTATCACGTTTGCGGATGATGTTGCTGAACGGTTCGTTTCATACATCTGCGTATTATGAAAAGCGTATTTTTGAACCCAAGGAACGCATAATTTATGTATTGCCGTTATATCCCGATCACATTGTTCATCATGCGATAATAAATATTTTAGGTCCGATATGGCATCGTGAATTTATACGTGATTCATTTGCGTGTATTCCTGGGCGTGGTTTGCATACTGCATCGCGTCGGATTATGTCATTTATTCGGCGGAACAGATACGTATTGCATTGTGACATACGTAAATTTTACCCCAGCATCAATCACAACATCATGATGGATATTTTGCGCCGTAAAATCAAGGATTCGCGTTTCTTGTCTGTATTGCGTGACATTGTGTATTCGTGTGGCGATGAAACGAATATTCCGATTGGGAATCTGACGTCCCAGTGGCTAGGCAACGTATATTTGAATGAATTAGATAAATATATTAAGCAAACATTGCATTGGCGGGATTATATTCGGTATTGCGATGATTTTTGTCTGTTTAGCGATGACAAGGTTGCCCTGCATGATGTTGAATCCAAGATTCGTGATTTTTTGCGTGACCGGTTGCGGTTGACATTTTCCAAGTGTGCAATTTATCCGACATCGCGTGGCATTGAATACATTGGTTACCGTCATTTCAAGAAATACATATTATTGCGTCGTCGCACTGCGCGCAAGATTCGTCGTCGTGTAACGAACATTGGTTTGCACAATGATTTATCTGAATTATCGCGTGGCCAGTTGGCATCGGCATATGGTTGGTCACGGTGGGCGAATTCGTATAATTTTCGTCGTGATTTATGTGCGTCGTGCGTATCGTTGGGTGTTCCGCGTCACACGATTGATTGCATCAGATATCAACTGGGGCTAATCCCAAAAACAAAGGAGAACAAAATAAAATACAAGATTCCTGCGATACAGGAATAACAGGTTATATTGCCGCAAAAACTCAGGTTGTCTCTCTTGGTACTGTTTCGTCTGCGTGGGTGTACAACAACGACAACAGTTCAACGTCTGATTGTTCGACGAACTGTGCGAACAACTGCAGGAACAACGTTCACAACAACGCGGACTTCCGGGGGGGCGTCTTCGGGTCGGCCGGCTACTTGGGGCACAAAACCAGTATATAACAGTTTTGCTAACCTGCGGGACAAGGTGCGTGCAGTGCACTTTTTTGCAGATGGAAAAAACATCTGACCTTGTTTGCCTATGAATCAAGGCGGGGCAATATGACCTGGTTTGGTGGGGAAAAACCACCTTACGAATACGTGGCGCAGGGGGTGTTTGGGCTGGTAATCAATTTTGATGAAGGCCCTGGACACCCAATTTCAGATTTAATAAACAAACAAAAACAAAAGGATGAAAGAAATGAAAGTGAAGAAAATATTTGCGGTTGCAACCTTGCTAAGCGGCATTGTTGTCGCGTGTAACGCGACAACAATGTGCACCAGCGACGATACGGTCGCGATAATATTGGATCCCCAGATAGAGGGGACAAACTATAGTTATAATGCAGCAGCAATGACATGGTGGGTTGATTTTCCCTATGGTCGTGTCAGTGGTATAGCGTCATGTACACCGGATAGCGGCAGCTATGCTGCCGCCTATCCGGATCGTGACTATGAACAAACGGTAACTGGCCAATATTGTTATTGTAAAATGACCCACCCTGTTTCGTCTGCGTGGGTGTTCAACCACGGCTACAGTTCCACGTCTGATTGTTCGACGTTCTGTGCGGGCGACTGCGGGAGCCTCGTTCACAACGACGCGGGCTTCCGGGGGGGGGTCTTCGGGTCGGCCGGCAATTGATTCAACGGTAAACGTAAAACGTAAAACGCGCGGGTTCGCATTTCTATGCGAACCCGCGTGGCACGATTTGCGTTTTTGGAACAATTTCCCCCACAAACGGTAAAAACAGCAACGTTATGCCGTTTTTTATGCCTTTACACCGTATTTTCCGCGGTTTATGGGGCGATATGATATCGCTTCGGCTAAATCGGATAACGCCACATTTTCCGCACCACGCAAATCTGCAATTGTTCGTGCAATGCGTTTTATACGATTGTATCCGCGCGCCGACATGCCCATCTGTTCCGCCGCCGTATTCAAAAATTGCTTCATTTCATCATTCATCATAACAACCGCATCCAATGCCGCACCATCCAATTGCGCGTTTACACAACCCTGACGTTCAATCTGGCGTTTGCGTGCCGATACAACACGTGAACGTATTGATGCACTGGTTTCTGCGGTTGCGTTATCATCTGGGTTCATTTCCCATGGATTTACCGCATCAACATCAACGTGCAGGTCAATTCTGTCCAACAATGGGCCTGATATTTTATTCTGATATGCCTCTGCACAACGGGGCGCGCGTGAACACGACAGTGCTGCATTTCCCAAATGTCCGCATGGACATGGATTCATTGCTGCAATTAATTGAAATCGGGCAGGGTACGTTGCATTATGCCGTGCACGTGAAATCATTATGCGACCCTGTTCCATTGGTTGACGCAGGATTTCCAACGTCGCACGATTAAATTCGGGCAATTCATCCAGAAATAAAATACCATTGTGCGCCAATGATATTTCCCCGGGTCGTGCATCCGAACCGCCACCCGCCAGTGCCACAGGACTCGCCGTATGGTGAACACTGCGAAATGGACGATTCTTTATTAATCCGCGTTTGCCTAACTGTCCCGCGATTGAATAAATCGTTGACGTTTCCAATATTTCATCAGGTGTCATTTCAGGCAAAATTGTCGCCAATCGCGATGCCAACATCGTTTTCCCCGACCCTGGGGGCCCAACCATCAACATTGCATGTCCACCCGCCGCCGCAATTTCCAATGCACGTTTTGCGGCATCTTGGCCATGAACGTCGGACATATCGCCAATTTTTATGGTATCCTGGTCACACATGTTGGCTGATTCAGGGGCGTTTAAAACAACCGTTCCCTTGAAATGATTAACCAATTCCAAAACATGATTTGGTGCGATGATATTGTCGTGCCCCGCCAAGCGCGCTTCGCCCCCCTGGCATCCCGGACAGATAATTCCCATATTATTTTTTTTGGCCCACACACTAGCGGGTAAAACGCTGTCTGTTTTTAATATTGCACCATCTAATCCGACTTCGCCCAGAATAACATATTTGGTCAATTCTGATTCCGGCAATACACCCAACACGCACAGTATTCCGCATAAAATCGGTAAATCAAAATGTGCCCCTGATTTTTCAACATCTGCGGGCGACAGGTTGACCGTTAATCGCTTTGCCGGCAACACGATATTCAGTGCATTCAGTGCGTTGCTGACGCGTTCTGCTGATTCCTTGACTGCGCGGTCAGCCAATCCGATAATATGAAAATCGGGCTTAGATAGCCCCGTCGCAATTTGAACCTGGACATCAATACGCGTCGCGTCCATACCATTAAAAATAATTGAATTTAAAGATATCATATTTGCATTATAAACTTGCACAGGTGCAATTCAAGTTATAAAATGCCCGTGATAAAACAAAGAAAGGATTCTGTTATGCCATTGAAAAATAAAAATGCTGCGCGTGAATGGTTCAATACCATATTTTACGGCGGCCTGATTGCAATTATATTTCGCAGTTTGCTGCTGGAACCGTTTAATATTCCATCTGGGTCAATGATTCCGACACTGCATGTTGGCGATCATATTTTTGTTGAAAAATGGGCATACGGATATTCGCGCTATTCGTTCCCGTTTGGTTCATGGAAATTGTGGAATGGTCGTTTCTTGGCACGTCATGAACCCAGTGTTGGTGATGTTGTTGTTTTTCGTAATCCGACAAATGAATCCATGGATTATGTAAAGCGTTTAATCGGCACCCCTGGGGACAGAATTCAGATGCGCGATGGTCGCCTGTATATCAATGGCGAAATGGTAAAGCGCGAAAATCCGCGGCCATATATAATTGCGCGCCTGCCGAAATCAATGCGCAGTGTTGGATATTATCATTCTGATATGTCAATCAAGGGTAACAAGATTTGGGTTAATAATAATCCTGTAGATTTTGATTACACGATTGAATATGTGTCTGATTGTCGTATGGGGGATGGAAATTGCGGTGTATTTAACATGACGGAATATGATGAAACATTGCCGAACGGGGTCACCCATAAAATCATAGAATTATCTGATAATAACCCACAATCTGATAATACAATTGAATACACTGTGCCCGACAAGACATTATTCTTTATGGGCGATGACCGCGATTTCAGTTTTGACAGTCGCTGGGGCAGGGACGTTGGCGGAATTGGATTTGTTCCGCGTGACAATGTATTGGGTCGGGTTTGGTTTATATGGTATTCGCATAATTATTATGCGCCAATGCTTGCAATTTGGTCATGGGGTAATAAAATGCGTTGGAACAGATTTGGTACAGGTGTGAATTAAAATGATAAATATAAATTACGAATTCAAAGATAAAAACTTGTTTGACCTGGCAATGACGCAGAGTGGTGCCGATGCAGATCATAATAATGAACGCCTTGAATTTATTGGCGATAGGGTTCTGGGGCTGTCTGTGGCGGTGTTGCTGTATGAAATGTTCCCGTCAGAGGTTGAAGGCGAACTCGCCCGTCGTCATGCATCACTGGTATCAACCGAAACGCTGGCGCTGGTTGCAAATCGTTTGGGTATTGGTCGCCAGTTGCGACATGGTCACATGACGGCTGGCCGGACCAAGCATATTTTGGCTGACGCGATGGAGGCGATATTTGGTGCTATTTACCTGGATGGTGGTTTTGTCGCAGCGCAAAGGATTATAACGGACATTTGGCGTGATTTGGCGGCGGCAGATACCATCGCACCCAAGGATGCCAAGACAAAATTACAGGAATTTGTTCAAAAAAATGCGCCTGTGGGTGTGCTGCCTGTGTATGAATATTTGTCTGAAACGGGTGCGTCGCACAGTCCCATATTTTCGGTTCGGGTATCTGCGCTGGGGAAATCTGCAACTGCCACTGGCACGTCCAAAAAAATGGCGAGTACTGCTGCCGCTGCGGAATTATTGAAAATTCTTGCAATTTAGTGTTTCACCGTATACAATCAGGCATGTTATAAATAAAAGGAAAAAATATGTTTTCTATATTATTAGTTTTATTAATAATTGTTGCTGTATTTATGATTGGTATAATCT
>JAGHVG010000022.1 GCA_018064405.1 Candidatus Enterousia scatequi
CCGTTTGTTGGCATGATGCATTATTGGTTTCACAACCGGTCTTGATAGAACCGTCACCATTACCGTTTGCATTCGAATACGCAACATAATCACATGCCGCAATAGAGCAGGTATTACATGTCGCACTTGAACATCCGTTTGGTGCAGAACATGGTGTTTGGCTACCACTCCATGCACGACTCTTGGTATTACTGTAACACGCAGTATATCCACCGCTGTTACCGTCAGCACTGTTCGGATACGCAGTCGGACATGTAGAACACGATGTCCCATCAACACGATACCCAGATTTCGCAGTTACTGTCTTTGGTGTCTTGATACAACTATAACTCGTTGTTCCACCAGTTGTTCCATTACCATTCCCATCACTGTTCGAATACTGTCTGTATTTAGTAGTATCGCACGAACACGAATTCCATTCGGTTACACTATAACAATTTGTGGGTGTATTGCCATTGTTTTGGGTACAACTTGGTGCCACAAGTGTATAACACGACGTTACCGCTGACACACCTGCATCACTGCTTGGATACGCTGTTGGACACGAATTGCGACCGGCGACAGAACTTGAACGGGCATATGTCCCACCCGGACAATAATATCCGGTTTCGCACTGTGAACACGTGTTGCTACTATTTTTATAATATCCCGCAGAACACGTTACACTACATTGGGGCTGTGCTGTTCCGCCCGCACACGTACAACCATCCGTACAGAGAACGCATTGACCACTACTACTTAAATAATAACCCGACAAACACGATGAATAACTGCTGCTACACGTCGGGGCAGACCACGCATTCGCAAAATATCCAAAAATGAAGATAAAACAACAGGTTAGTAATCTTATAATACCGCGCATTTCCTTTTCCTTCCTCTCTTTCAAGGGCAATGGTAGTAAAAAATATATATTATATGCAAGGACATTTTTTAATTTTTTTACAAAAACAAAAAAACGCACCGAAGTGCGTTTTGCAGATTTAGCTATAAGCCGGATTCTGTACATGCCCAAGACGAGTTTTCACAAGTCAAGGGTAGCGAGCATAATTAATCTGCATAATGTGTCGCCACAAAATGTCATGCCTTCTACCCGCCCCCATAACGTTAGGGACATACATAGGGGGCCTATTTGAAGTTGCTGCGCGTAGAGATTGCCCGTTTCACTACGAATTTAATCGCTTACGTCACTGTTGCTCTAATCGTCGGGTTACCCCGCTGGGCCGTTAGCCCATACGCCGTCCCAATGCAGTCCGGACTTTCCTCCATCTAGAATTACCCAGACGGCTATGCTCCGCCCATCTGCAAGGATGCATTTTACCAATAAAATATGAAAATTCAATTATTTCTTGAACTGTTCCGCCGCGGTGCGCGCCAGTTCATCCACCATTTCATTAAATTCTTCGCCATTATGTCCGCGCACCCAAACCCAACGAATCTTTATTTTCTGGGCAATTTCATCCAGCGCCATCCATAAATCAACATTCTTGACCGGTTTTTTATCAGATGTCCGCCAATTGTTTTTCTTCCAATTCGGCATCCATGTCTGCATCCCATTTTTTACATACTGCGAATCGGTGTGAATTTCAACCGCATCATGATGACGAACCGCCGCATTCAGCGCATTTAATACCGCAGTCAATTCCATACGATTGTTTGTTGTGTCCGCAGCACCGCCAGCACGCTGGGCCATATGTGTTCCATCGGTCGCAACAAACGCCCAACCACCCGCACCAGGGTTGCCCAAACAACTGCCATCTGTCCAAATTTTTAACATTTTAATCATGTCCTTTTTGTGATATAATATCATAAAATGAAATACGATGCCAAAGATTTAACAGATATGGCAAACGCCGTTCGCGCAAATGCACTGCGCGCGGTTCGTTCTGCACACAGTGGACATATCGGTATCGTGTTGGGTGCATCTGATATTATCACATCTGTTTATGCTAATTTTATGCATTGCGGCAGCGACCGATTCGTTTTGTCCGCCGGACACGGCAGTGCAATGTTATATTCTGTCCTAAAACTGGCTGGATACGATATCGGCGATTTAACATCATTTCGGAAAATGGGCGGACTGCCCGGACACCCAGAGATGTCAATTCCTGGGGTTGATGCAACAACCGGTCCATTGGGCCAGGGTGTTGGTATGGCGGTCGGATACGCAATCGCACATAAAATACAAAAAAAACCAGGCAAGGTATTTTGCCTGTGTTCTGACGGCGACCTGATGGAAGGCATTAGTGCAGAGGCAATCACATTCGCCGGACGATATAGATTAGATAATCTAATTTTATTATGGGATGACAATAGAATTTCAATTGATGGTGTTGCACAAACCGATTTTCAAATACCTATGCGTATGAAGGCGGCGGGATGGAACGTTCTTAAAGGGGTTGACGGTCACGATTTTGCACAAATAAATCGCGCATTAGATATCGCAACAAAATCAGGACGACCAACGTTTATTCAATGTAAAACTGAAATAGGGCACGATTCATCTGTCGCGGGTACGGCGGTGGCACACGGGCTGGGTATTGGCGATATTGAACTGGACGATTTAATTCAAAAATACACATCCCTGCGTGGCGAAACATTATGGAACGCGTATTCACAATCGCGCGTATGTTGTCTGGCACCTGATATGCATATTCAAACACCAATGGTTGATGTAATAAAATGGTCTGGTGATATATCAACACGAAAACTGTCCGCAAAATACCTGCAAGAATTGTTGTTTAACAACATCAATTTAATTGGTGGCAGTGCTGATTTAGGTGGAAACACGGGTGCGCGCGTCGAATCATCTGTGCACATTACAACAAAAAATAATTATACTGGAAACTATATCAACTATGGTGTGCGCGAACACGCAATGGGCGCAATTATGAACGGAATCGCTGCCGCCGGACTGCGACCATACGGATCAACATTTTTAGCGTTCAGCGACTATATGCGACCCGCAATCAGAATTGCTGCGCTATCAAAATTGCCCGTGATTTATGTGTTTTCACACGACAGTGTTGCTGTTGGCGAAGACGGTCCAACACACCAACCAATTGAACAACTGGCATCATTGCGATTAATTCCAAACCTTAACGTGTTCAGACCATGTAATAGTACAGAGGTCGCATACGCATGGCAAACCGCAGTGCAGGAAACATCGCGACCAAGCGCAATTATTTTATCTCGCCAGGATTTTCCACAAATAGAAACACCCACCAACGCAAACGCGGGGCGGGGCGGATATATCATCATGCCAGCCAATAAACGCGATGTAAAAATAACACTAATCGCCACTGGGTCAGAGGTTCCGTTGGCTGTATCTGTCGCTGGCCTGATTGGCGATGACGTTCAGGTTGTGTCTATGCCATCGGTTGAAATATTCCGCGCACAAAGTGATGAATATAAACAGCAAATCATGCGCGGCTTTGTCGTCGCAATAGAGGCCGCAGCATCATCCCCATGGTTTGAATTCGCAGATGCCGTTGTCGGTATTGATAAGTTTGGTTTTTCCGGCGATGGTAAAACTGTTTACAAACAAATGGGTATGGATGCGAATGCAATCGCCACAGATATTTTAGACAAAATAAAACGATAATGTCTGAATACGAATTTATCACTTCAAAAAATGAACACATCCCCGTAGTAATAGAAACTAAACGCGGCATTCGCAATATCACACTGCGCCCAAAGGTGACATGCCAACACGAAATACATATTTCAAAACCATGGCTGGTTCCAACCAGCGAAGCATTAAGATTTATGGAATCTAAACGCCGATGGATTGAACGTATTTTTGCCGCCACACCACAAAAAGAAAAACTATGCCATGGCGACACGATAACAATTCTGGGCCAAGAAATTATACTGATACACAACCCCCAACAACGTGGCAACACATTTAACAACAACATTCTAACAATCGGCGGAACACCCGATATGTTTGAACGACGTGTCCGCGATTTTGCCAAGGATAAATTATTGACTGAAATCAAAAGCATTATAAAAACAACACCACGTGAATTCTGGCCACATCATATAACATTACGCGACACCACATCACGCTGGGGCAGTCGTTCCACCACCGGCACAATATCTTTTTCGTGGCGCTTGGCATTCGCACCATATGACGTTATGCGATACGTTGTTATGCACGAACTGGCACATACCAAACACATGGACCATTCGCGCGAATTTTGGCAGACAGTATCCGAATTGTACGGATTTGGTATTGAACGCGCAAAACATTGGCTGAATATTCATGGGGCAGAATTGCACAAATATTTTTAGGAACAAACGCCAATACCAATCTTACAAAAAAGAAATATAATTTAATCAGGCAACCACATAAAACATAGTTGCAAGAAAAAGAACCTTTCTTTCGTTCCTGTGTGCGTGATGTGGTTGCCATAAAAACCTTGAAATCCTTGTTTTTTACGATATGATTATTCACATGATTATTCAAAATGCGATTTTTCATATCAATCATTCAACACGCTTATAGCAAAGCGCGACTTTTTGTGATATAATATAATTATCAAATTAACATAGGAATACCAAAATGGACTTAAAACCAACAAAACCATTATCAGGATTTATAGAATTATTACCCACGCAACAGCGTTGTTTTGACGAATGTGCAACACGTATGCAAGGTGTATTACGTACCGCCGGCTATTCCCGTTTAGATTTACCCGCAATTGAACGGGCAGAGGTTTTAACCGATAAAGACAACCGGGATGAAATTGAAACGCAAATGTTTTTATTTCAAAAAGGCGACACCAAAATGGGTTTGCGCTATGACGGCACAGTGGGTCTGTCGCGCTATGTTGCAGGG
>JAGHVG010000018.1 GCA_018064405.1 Candidatus Enterousia scatequi
AATAAAAAAACATAAAAAAACACCGACAAAATGTCGGTGTTTTTTTACAACAATTTTTATTAGTTGCTACCACCAGTTGTTGTTTGTTCTGGTTTGCTGAATTTCCAGCCCTTAAATGTTTTACCCTTAATTGTTTCGGCTTTAACTGGGGTACGAACATCGCTGCCATAGGTTGTGGTTCCCGCATTGTTCGCAGAAATGTCTTCTTCGTCTGCATTAAACCAGTTAATTGTAATTGTGTTCGCTTCACACACGGCTGGTGCAGCAGTTGCGGTTACACCAAGACCTACGAACATCGCCCCACGGAAATAGTCGTTCTCACGCAAATCTAATGCGCAGATGTACGCACATTCGTAAGAGCAAGCGTCAGCGTCATCGAACCAGTAGTTGAACACCCAAGATGATGACAAGTTTTGCATGGTGCTGCTGCCATTTGGGGTATATCCTGTCATTTTGCACCAACAATATTGACCTTCTGTTCCCTCTGGGATGCCTATTTCATTATAACCTGTTGTTCTGTTGGTCGCACATAACGCCTGACCTTTTATTATACCATAGCTAAAATCAGTTTCCCATTCACCAGACCCCTGGGTTAAACCAAAGTTTGTTTCTTGAGAACCTTCGCTTCCATCTAATCTGCTATATCCGTAATCTGTTCCAGTTTCCGTTAACTTATCACCAGATATACCTATGCTTTCCATACCAGCACGAGCATTTACAATCACGTTTAAAATATTTATCACCTGGGTTTGTATATATTGGTCATGCGTTATACCCTTTTTGGATAATATTTGTTCATAATTATTAATAAACATAGATACCAATTGTGGTGTCAGGACTGCCTTTATCTCGACCTCGGTTACTGTTGTTTTTCCTGGGAATAACTGTTGGGCAACCGACATATTTACACCCGTAACAGATGCTAAATCGGATAAAGGATACAATATTCCACCGCTAACCTTGTGATAACCATTAACACAATCAAAACTGATACTGCATGTCGGTGCAACCGCATCACAGGTTGAACCATAATATGTACGGCCACTTGCTGTTTCTGTTCCGTATGTTACATCTTTGGAATGTGCCGGTGCGGTTGGTTGTGTACAACTGGCCGAACATGTTTGATAACACTGATTTTGCGCACTTGCACCACCATCAGTAGTATAATTTGTTGGGCATGATGTTAAACCTTGGTCATCGGTTTCATTATATTGAAATGTTTCGCCACCTGCACAGAAATACCCCGCTGGACATGTTGTTTGGATATCAGAATCTTTTGGCAAATATTTTCCAGCGTCCAATATATAATCTATGGCTTCGTATTGTGCGACCGCGTTCACAGTTCCTTCATAAACACTGTCCATATTATCTGCGGTTGCCGCGTTGGTATATGTATAATCTGCCTGCATTAAACCGTTTGATGGAAATGTTCCCGTATTGGTTGGTTCAGCGAATGCTGGTGCGACAAAGCCCATTGCAATTGCGGACGTTAAAAATATTTTCTTTTGAGTCATGATTTCTCTTTTCCTCTTTTATATACAGAGATTTTATCAAAAATCGTATATTTAACACAAGTGTTTTTTATAAATCTATTTCTATCTCATTACCGTTGTCATTAAACAGGATTGTATTCCCACCACGAACCTTTATATCTGGGATAAAAGTATCTCTGATTTTATTTCTGTTATATTCGCGGTCCCATTCCATAAATTTTTCAGGTTCCAT
>JAGHVG010000036.1 GCA_018064405.1 Candidatus Enterousia scatequi
ATGCTATAGAAATAGAAAATAATACTATATTACGGGTTTACAAATTATATGGTATTCAAACATCTATGCAGGATAGCCAAACACGTGAAAAATTTTTAGACCTAAGGACACAGTTATTTAATCAAATTCATGATCCAAATGTTATAATGCGTTTTTATACAACACGCGACAGAATAGAACAAAATTCTGATTATGAATTTCATCAACCTGTATTACAGAAAATTTATAACAAATGGCGTGACCAAGGATTAAATATTTTTGTTAATAATTATTATGTTGTTTTATCTGTATCTGGGGATAATAGACACGAAAAATTAAATCAATATTCAAGTTATATAGAATCTATATTGGCTGCGTATAAACCAGTATTATTAAAAAATAATTCCGCTGATAATTCTGCACGGTTTTTTGGTCGGGTTTTATCACCAATTACAAAGCCGCAACCACGCGTATGTGATAATAATATTTCACAAAATGTTGCGGTTGATAATGTTGAATTTTTAGATAATGGATTAGTCAGATATTCCACCGGAAATATTGAATCTTATGCTGGAATAGTTTCGTTCAAGGTTGCACCTGATTATATGGATGAAGAATTTTTTACATCTGTATCAACAATTCAATGTGAAATGATAAATATGAATGCATTTCATATCATGGGTGCATCTGATATAGAGGCAACAATTCGTCAAAGACAAGCGACCGCTGATAAAGACAAAGATTCAGCGTTAGAACAGGTTTCAGAAGCACAATCTGTGATGGATGAAAATATTTCTGGGAATCAAACACTGGTTAATTATTATCCGATGTTTATATTATTTGGGTCAACAATTGATGAATTAAATAAATATATTGATGAATTTAAAAAAATATCTGCTTCGTTTGGTGTGTCGCCTGTGGTTGAAACATTTGCATCTGATGTATCATGGTTTTCATTAATTCCAGGATTTGACGTATTCCCGCGCAGTTTTAAATTATTATCACGCACTGCTGCAACCAGTATTCCAATGGATACAACACCATCTGGGGTGTCTGATTCTGATTGGGGTAATGGCCCATTGGTTGTATTTCCAACTGCACAGGGAACACCATATCAATTTCAATTTCATGTTTCTGATAAGCCGGCGGCGGTTGGACACACACTTACAATTGGTCCAACAGGTGGTGGTAAAACAACATTATTTTCTTTCTTAATTGCTCAGGCATTACGTCATCAAAAATTGAAGGCATTTTTCTTTGATAGAAATAAAGGTGCAGAAATATTTACACTGTCTGTTGGTGGAAAGTATATAACTATGCAGGGCAAGGAAAAAGATACTGATCCAATGAGTCATACATTTGAAACGCACTTAAATCCATTTAAAATGCCGGATACCGTTGCAAATCGTGCGTTTTTACGCAGATGGTTATCAATAATTTCAGGACAAAATGATCCAGCATCCGCCGATGAAATCGCACGTGCAGTTTCGGTTAATTTTGATTATTTATCTGATAATGACAGAAAATTGGAAAATTTATGGGAAAGTTGTTTTTCATCATCTGGAAATATGCGCAGTGCATTAAAAAAATGGGTTGATCCATTACAATATGGTGAAATATTTAATGAAGAATATGATACACTTGATTTAAAATCACGTTTAACAACATTTGATTTTACCGATATTTTGCAAGATGAAACATTGGCACCGGCGGTTATATCATATATATTACACAGAATAAATAACACAACTGTATCGGGTGGAAATCCATCGCTTATTATGATTGATGAAACGGCACCTATGCTTGAAAATAAAATGTTTCGTGAAAACTTTATTGCTGGTCTGCAGGAAGGTCGTAAAAATCGTCAGGCATATATGGTTTCATTTCAACGCGCAAATGTGCTGGATAAACTTGGGATAGGGGATGTTGTTCGTGGTCAGGCACAAACAGTAATGTTTTTCCGTAATCCTGCGGCAGATGCATCTGATTATGCACATTGGAATTTAAATCCGCTGGAAATGGCATTTATTCAGGGCAAGGCGTATCCAAATCTAAAACGTGCGGTGTTATTGTCGCGTCCTGTTAACAATGAATCGGTTATTTTAAATACAGAACTCGGTGGATTGGGTAATTTGTTAAAATTATTTGAATCTGGTCGATCATCAGTGTTATTAGCCGAAGAATTATATAAAAATTATGGAAATAGTTTTGTGTCTGAATATTTAAAGAAAAATGAATAAAGTTTTTATTTCTTTATTGTGTTGTTTATGTTTTTTTTCTGCGGTTGCTGATGATTGTGTGTCGTATAAATTAAAACCAAATGTTACAGTATCACAGCCGGATTGGGAAAAAGATGTTGTTCAACCATTAAAACCAATGGATTTATTACATGGTGATGTTATTGCAACAATGGTTGATAATTATGATATTACCGCTGATATAACATCAATAGAAGATGGATTTTGTGTCGGAATAAAAAACGTTGATGCAGTTATAGGATATAGTAATTTCCTGGTTCAGATTGATATACGACATATACCAAATACATGTTCGTATAATGTTATACTATCGCACGAGGATCAACATATACGTTCGTATTTATCAGTAATAGATGATTTGCAAGAAGAAATAAAGTCAAGCATATTGTCTGCGGCTGATTCTGTGATGCCGGTGTTTATACAAAATGAATCAGAATTGGATAATGCGATAAATACACTGAATGAACAATTGCAAAACCATCCTGATATGATATTAATAAAACAAAAAATCAAAGCCGCCGAAGAAATAAAAAATAGAGCAGTTGACCAAAATACCACTGATGATGAATTAAAACGGTGTTTTTTATAATAATCACTCGGTCAGGAAATGAGTGCACATTATGCGATGTAGATATAGCGTTTCAATGTAATAATTGTATTATTATGGTATATATGATATAATACCTATCGTGATATACTGTGGGAGAATATTGTATGTGGTCTTTTGTTTTAAAGGGTGTTGGAAAAGGTGCTGTTAGAATTTTTGGTAAAAAAACTGCCAAAGGTGTAACAAAACAAATTGGTAAAAAAGCTACAAAACGTGGTTTCGGACGTGTAATTGGCAAAGTTTTGGACTATACGGACCCGTTTTGGTGGATTTGGCAGGGAGGTAAATTTGTGGTAAAAAAGATTAGGGGTAAAACCATTGTTGATGGTGCGTCTAAGGTCGCTAAGAAAAGTATATTCAGACGTGGAATAAAAAAGATAGCTATTTTAGGAGGGGGAACCATAGGATTCGGTTATGTTGTAAGTAATTTTATAAGTGCAATCTCTGCACCAGAGGTATGGGTGCCGATGGCAGTTAGTGCTGGTATTGCGACATATGCAACATACAAAGTGACGAAAAAAATTAACGATAAAAAAATGACACATGTGATTGAAAATAAAAATCATAATAATATCACACAATTAAATAAAAAACAGTTAAAACAAGTTGCTAAACTTACACCTGAACAAATTACTGTGATTCAATCGGGACGTCAATATGCAAGATAAATAAAGGGTGTAAAATAAATAAAAACCTGCTTGTTTTGGGCAGGTTTGTTATGAATTTACGTTATCGTTGATAATTTTTGTAGCAATATATTTGTCTAAGTGTTTTGTGTTTTTTACACCCAAATTTTTTATTTTATCCTTGGCCTTTAAGAATTTGTCTTGTTTTTTTGTTGCAGGACCTTTGGCAATATCAAGCAAGGTTTTATCTTTTAAATTACGCAATAAAGCAGAATAACTTTCATAAGAGGCATCTTTATCAGTTGATTCTTGACTTTTTATAATTGCACTAGTCCATATTGCACCGAAATCACCATTATTCATATCTGCATCAGTAAATTCAGCATCACCTTTTGGAGTACGTGCAACATATTTACCTGTATTTAACCTGCGTAAAGAAATTCCATCGCCCAAACTGATGCTTTCTGCAAATATTTGGTTCCATCCATAGGCGGATGTCCCACGGGATTCCCATTCTTTCTTTGGTAAAAATTCTTTGTCGTTTTTGTGAACACTCATACCATGTTGTGGGTTGTTAACAGTTGCAATTCTTACAGTTGTATTATCATCCCGTAATGCACGCACAACATCAGATAAAACATCAATTTGTTTTTTTGTGTATACCATATGCATAATCCTTTTTTTCTTTGTGAATTATACCACAAAAAGTTCGAAAGTGGTAGGAAAATAGTGATTTTTGAAAGCACAACTTTCGAACTCTGCTAAAGTATTAGAAATCCAAACAAAAACCGCTCTATTTAGAACGGTTGTATATCTTGGTTGCGGGGGGTGGATTTGAACCATCGACCTTCAGGTTATGAGCCTGACGAGCTACCGGGCTGCTCTACCCCGCGATAGTGTATCGGTTATTTTATACTAATATATTGAATAGTCAAGGTTTTTTGCTGTTTTTTTACCAATTCCTTGAAATTCCTTTATTTTGTTGGTATTATTATTACTAAGCAAGGTACAGCATGAGTTTGAAAAAAATATGGAAGAATTTTTTGCGATGGATTATGAGTTTGGATTTGGTTCAATGGCCAATTGCTGTGATATTTGCAGCGATGATATGGTTTGTTTATATCACATGTTGTACGCATGTTCAGAATAAACAGATATTGAAAAAATTTGCCAAAAAGGGCGCAATTGTTGTGCTGTGGCATGGGCGTTCAATGATGTTAGCACCGGTGATGGCAATGTATCATATGCGAACTTGTTCATTAGTTAGCAAGAACAAGGATGGTCGTATGATGGGTAAAATTTTGAAATTATTTGGCGCAACAAAAACTATTCGTGGAACGCATTTTGATGGTGGGGTGTCTGCATTGCGTCAGGGTGTGCGTTTATTACGCAAGGATAATAGGTCTATTATTATGAGTCCTGATGGTCCATCGGGTCCATCTATGCGTATCAAAGACGGAATATTATATTATGCAAAAATGAGTGGTGCACCAATTATCCCCGTATGTTTTACGTGTTCAAGACCATGGTTCCAAAAACGCTGGGATAGATATTTGGTTGCATTACCATTTTCTAAAATCGTGGTTAATATTGGAAAACCTATATATATACCATCAAAAATGTCCAAGGCCGAATTTATAGAGCAAAAACATAATGTTGATAATATTATGATTAAACAGTTACGTAATTTGGATGCAATGTTTAATTTGTTCAAGGTGGAAGAAAATTTAAATTCTGATGAATTTAAAGCACAAATGCGTCAAAAACGTGCACAGAATAGGGCAAAATAATGAAAACACCATACTGGTTTTTGCATAAAACACCTGTGGCCTTTGTTTTGTGGCCTTTTTCGTGGGTTTATTATCTGGGGACTAGGGCGGTTTATAAAATGCGTATGCGTGGTGCTTACTCATCAAAGCGACCCGTTATTTGTGTTGGAAATATTTTAGCAGGTGGTGTCGGTAAAACACCAATTGTGCGCGAAATCGCAAAGTATTTTGATGCCCCGGTGGTTATGCGTGGATATAAGCAAGATATTAAATCTGGGCGTTGCAGTGATGAGGCCATTATGTTGGCAAATGACGGTATTCAGGTGCATACTGGGGATAGAAAAAGCAATATAATTTTGTTGGATAAACAATCTGATAAAACGCCAATAATTATGGATGATGGTTTTCAAAATTCATCAATCAACAAAAAGATATCAGTAATTGTATTTGATGAATCTATCGGATTTGGTAATGGTTTTTTGTTGCCAGCAGGTCCCCTGCGTGAAGTGCGTTCCGCACTAAGCCGGGCAGATGCGTTTGTTATTATTAAATCTGATACTAAAAAAGCCAGATTAGAATTACCAGTTGGTAAACCGTTGTTTTATGTAAAAACAAAAACAGTTAGTCCGTATTCGGCAAATCAGCGTGTTGTCGCGTTTGCTGGGATAGGGTATCCGAAAAAATTTTTCAGAAATTTAAAAAATGTTGTCGCTAAACGTGCGTTCCCAGATCATTATCAATATACAGATGACGATTTGCAAAAGTTAATAAAGTTAGCAGAAAAAAAGAAAGCAAAACTAATTACAACTGAAAAAGATTGGGTTAGGTTATCACCTGAATACCAACAAAAAATTAAATTTGCATCACTAAATGTGTCAATTGATAATGGTTTATTTAGTTGGTTAAAGGATAATTTAAAATGACAACTTTTAAGCAAGAAATTAAAATTTCTGGGGTTGGAATTCATAGTGGTTTGCCTGTAAATATGTTAATAAAACCGTCACGTGATGAAGGTATTGTGTTTTATAGAACAGATTTAGATTCTAAAAAAATACTGGCACGATTTGATAATGTTGGTGAAACAAAAATGCGTAATACGACAGTTGGAAATTTGTCTGGGGCACATGTTCAAACTATTGAACATTTAATGGCTGCGTTGTTTATGGTCGGGGTTGATAGCGCAATCATAGAAATTGATGGGCCGGAAACACCTATACTAGACGGCAGTGCATATGAATTTTACAATATGTTTGTGACTGCTGGGGTGACTGGCGGAAAATTAAAACGGATTGTTGTTAAACGCGAAGTTATTGCAAAATCATCAGAAATAAAAGTAAATGTATTTGTTCGGTTAAAATATTGGATTTTGAATAAAATTGCAGGACGCAAAACATCGGGGTTTGTTAAGTTATCACCAAATAATAATACAGGATTAAATATATGTGCAACATTGGTGTATCCTGAAAAAGTAATTGGAAATCAAAGTTTTTCTTATTGCTATGACGGCAGTAAAAAATCAATAGATGTGTTTGCTAAAAATATTGCGCGCGCCAGGACGTTTGGTAAGTATTCTGAATGGGAATACCTTAAAAAACATGGTATGGGGCGCGGGGCAAATGAAAATAATGTTATTGCATTAAATAACCAAGGTGATGGAACGTTAAATAAATTAATTTGGAAAGATGAATTTGTAAGACATAAAATAATTGATGCCATTGGCGACATGTTCACAAGTGGTGGGTTTATTAATGCGGATTTGGTTTCATATAAGGGCAGTCACGCGCTTAATAATTTGGTGTTGAAAAAATTGTTCAGTAATCCGGAAAATTATGATATAATATAGTCAGATGTAAAAGGGCAAGATATGAAGAAAATTATATTATTGTTTTTGGGTTTGACTGCATGTAGTGGATTGGTAAAAAACGAAAATGGCAGTGAAATGTTAAAACAGTTGGATGCGGAACCTATTGGCTGCGTTTATTTGTATAAAATTGAATCAGAAACATCTGTGTATGATGCTGATGATGCGCGACGTTATATGGAAAATTCTATTGTTGATAAAGCACGTGGCGGTAATGCATATTGGATAACCAGCCAGAGAACAAAACCAAACGAATGGGTGCTCTTGGGGCCGGAACGTTCATTTATTATAACGGCAAATGTCTATAATTGCCCATTTACTGATGTTATTACTGCCAAAGACGCAGATGCAGATTGTGTGGTTGATAAATATGGTAAAGTAGTTGTGTGCAGATAATATGGCTTGATTAAATAGGGATTTATGTCCGCTAAATTTTTTAGCGGATTTTTTATTCTGTATTTGATTAATTTTGCAGTTTTGTGTATAATCAATTTAACGAGAGAGAAAGTGGTAGTCCAAATTATACATATTAATAAGAAAAAATATGCGGTTGGATTGTTTTGGCAACCGATTGCGTCTGGGTTTTCTGGGCGTAATTATGCACGTAATTTAGCACATAGTATTGATAAAAAACTAAATTTATATACCGAAGCACGTGCAATGGTTGGTATGGGCAGTTACAGTTATGGTCAATATTCTGGGATGCCAGTTGCCGCCGCAGAAGTTATGAATGGGCTTTCCGAATATTCATCGTTTTTATCTGCATTTGCGGTTGATTCGGGCTTTTATTTGGTCGCGGTTCGTAATGGCGTTATACTAGTAGATAGGTTTTTTAATGATGAACAAAGCGCACGTATAGAATATGAAAAACTATCAGAATTACCAGATTGGGCGGCCTTTATAGCACCAGAAAGTTGGGATATGCCACGCGCTGTGGAACGTAATATAAATAAAATTGTGTCACAAAATCCAAGAATTGTTTTGCACGCGGTCAGCAGATTGCGATCTATTATGTGGCCGTTGTTGGTGTTATTGGTTTTCTTATTTTTTGTTTTATTATTCTTTCGTGAACCGCTGACACAGATGAATCAGGTGCGTGTCACAAATATAGACCCTGAATTGGCAGCAGAATATAAACGCCAGATAGAAGAAAAAAATAAAGAATTAGATCAACAATATGATATACAAAAAATAGAAATAAAACCGTTGGTTTTGCCGTATGATAATTTGCCAGATCCAATCGCTAGGGCGCAGCAATGTTTTCAAGCAATGGGTTTTTTGATGCAGCCAATAATTGGTTGGAATCAATATAATGTTGAATGTAATGAACAATATGTCGTTGCACAAATTAAACGTGATTATGGAACGTTGGGGGATTTTTATATGTTGGCGTCTGAGATTATGCCACATGCGTTTGTTTCTGAACAAAACGAAAATACGTTGATGGTTAGTGCAAAATTACCAGATATCCCAGTATATTCATCACAAGATGAAAGGGATGCCGATAGTGTTATTCGTGATATTACAACTATATTTCAGATGGCAGGAATATCAGCAGATACAGATACTGTTGTGGACACAATAACAAATGGTGTTGATACAGTTCAATTAAATGTTGTAGAGATTGCTGCGCAATCAAAATTGGTGCCAATGCAATTTATGCAAATTTTTCAGGATTTTGGTGGCGTTTATATGACTAAATGTGTATGGAACGCAGTTAATAGAACATGGAACTATGAGGTGATAATCTATGCAAAATAAAATACTACATAATATATTTGCTGTTTGTGGTGCATTTATAATCAGTTTGTTTGTTGGACATAATGCAAATGCCCAGGACGAATTGGAACAGCAGGAATTAGAACAATTATCTGCAGAAAGTGTTTCTGAATATGATGTTGCTGGTTCTGTGTTTGAACAGATTACAACATTGGAACAGGAAAAGGTTTTAATGCAATTGGAAAAAGAACGCGCACAGTTGGATTTGGAACTGGATAAATTAGCGGCCGAAAAAATTAAATTGAGTATGGAAATTGATACATTGTCTGGTCGTGCAGAACAACAACAGCAAGAATTTGATAATGCACGTGCTAAGTTAGATGCAGAAGCAGAACAAATAGAACTTGAACGTGCAAATTTGGCTAATCAAATCGTTGAAACACAAACAAGTACAACAAATAATAAATCTGGGGTAAGTACGCAGGCATCAGATGATGTAAATATTGCTGATTTATATAAACTAGTTAATGTGTTGGGTGCTGGCAGTCAGTTGCAGGCAACATTACAGGATTTATCAACTGGGCAAACAAAACGGGTTACAGTTGGCAAAACAATAAATGGGTTTACGGTTAAATCTATATCATTGGATGAAGGCGTTGTTGTTGTAAAAGATGGAAATACACAGACATTAAATATTGCAAAAATATAGTGGTGATTCAATGAATGAAGATAACAATGTTTTTGTTAAATTAAAACCATCTATTCCTGCATCTATGGAAAATGCTGATGCAAAAGATATTGTTGATTATTTGTTTTCTAATGGAAATCGTTTGCTGACGGCAACCGGGTCAAAGATGGAATTACCCAAAGATACGCAGAGTTTGGTGGCGTATTTTTCTGGGGGCGAAATCATTGTTTCACGCACACACCGTTTTGATGGGCGGGTGCTTGCGTTTATTGATTTATTAAAACGTCGTGGTTGGCCAATGCGCGAACCGTTTTATTCTGATTTAGGTTTGGTGTCGGCAATTTATAAAACGTATGAATTGCGTATGGGTGGCGTTACCAAGGGAAATCTGGATTACGATAACCAGATGCAAAAGGATTTTGTTGATATAATTGCGCGTGCCGCATCCCAGAAAGTGTCAGATATTCATATAGAGGTTGCAGATCAAACAACAATTTATTTCCGTATAGATGGCAGTATGCAGCCAGTATTGGAATATAGTTCATCATGGGGTGAATCGTTTGTTAGGGCGGCATTTGCATCATCTGATATTTCAAATACTAATTATGCCCAGAATGAATATCAATCTGCACAAAAAGACGGACGGACACCGCTGCGCGGAACAAAAGATTTATATTTGCCGGCGGGGGTGTTAAGTATTCGTATGCAATTTAATCCAATCGCATTTGGATCGAGATATGTCGTTATGCGATTGCTGTATGATAATCCAACCGAGGGGATAAAAACCGAACAAGAATTTGGTCGGTATGAACAATCTTTGTTGATGCAGTTGCGTTCCTATCCAACAGGTTTGGTTATTGTTGCGGGTCCAACCAGTTCTGGTAAATCAACAACGTTGGTTCGTAACATGTCAATGATGTTAAAGGAACGTAATTATGAAATAAATATGATTACGGTTGAAGATCCTGTGGAACAAAAAATATTTGGTGCACATCAGATACCTGTGACAAACGCAACCAATGAAGATTTGCGTGATGAAAAATATACCGAAGCATTGGCGGCGGCATTACGTAGTGACCCTGATACATTGATGGTTGGGGAAATAAGAACGTTGGCGGCGGCCCAGTTAACGGTGCGTGGGGCATTGTCAGGGCATAATGTTTGGACAACGTTACATGCGAATTCTGCGATGGCGGCATTGACACGTTTATTGGATATGGGGGTTGAAGGATTTAAGTTAAAAGAAGAAACATTGATGCGTGGATTGGTATCAATGCGATTGTTTAAAAAATTGTGTCCGTATTGTCGTGAACCGTTATCTAAACATCCTGAACATCCGGCATATAAGCGTGTATTGGATGCATTTGGTGAAATAGGTTTGAACCAGGTTTATATTCGTGGCGCAGGGTGCAAAGAATGTAATGGTACAGGAACATTGGGGCGTATCAAAGCAGGTGAAATTATTATTACAAATAGTGAATTTTTACGTTTCGCGTTAGCGGGTAATACAGATGCTGCGGTGAAGTATTGGTTGGAAGATATGGATGGGCGTACATTAAAAGAATCAGCAACCGAATTGATGCTAAAAGGTATAATCGGTGTTGATGAATTAGAACGTTGGGTTGGGTTGCTGGATAGGCCAGGGGTTTATTAATGGATAATTTGGAAATCTTGTATGCAAAGATGATGTTTAAGTTAAACACGTCACGTCGTATGGCGATGGCACGTAAATTGGCATCATTGTTGCGTAACAATTTTTCATTAATGGATGCATTAAACCGTTTGGAACGTATTGAATCTTATAACGGAACACGACCAGATGAACCGTATGCGATTGCTATGCGTCAGTGGCAACAGAACTTAGAGCAGGGGATGAGTTTTTCTGATGCAACACGTGGTTGGTTGCCGTCCGAAGAAACATTGCTGGTGACATCTGCGGATATTGCAAATTTAGTTGTTGCATTGGAAAGTATTGATAAGGTTGTTGATGGTGTGCAACGTATCAAACGTGCAATGCGTAATGCAATTACATATCCGTTATTTTTATTAGCATTGACGTTTTTGATTATAATTATGGTCGGGCTGTATTTAGTTCCGCCATTGGTTGAAGTTGTGGGCACTGATGTTCAATGGACGGGTCTGGCAAAATCGTTGTTGGTTGTTTCTGATTTTTCAATCGCGTATTGGCCATGGATAGTTGGAATATTTGTTGGTTTGGTTTTATTAATATGGTTTAGTTTATCTAATTGGACGGGCTGGATGCGATATAAGTTTGATAAATTGCCCCCATGGAATATTTATAAATTACACACATCTGTTGGTTGGTTGATGTCTTTATCCGCAATGGTTGCGGCGGGGGTAACGGTGCCTGATTCTATGCGTATGTTGGCGGATAATGCAAACAATTATTTGAAAACGATTTTAGAATCTGCACTGCGTTTTATCGCCAATGGTGATAATTTGGGGGTTGCGCTGGCAAATACTAGAACAGATTTTCCAAATCAGGATATCATAGGGGATTTAACTATATATTCTGAAATGACTGATTTTAGCAGAAATGTTGGCAAATTGGCATCTGATTATCAAAATGAATCTGTGCGTAAAATGGAATCTATATCAAGCGCACTAAACAGTACTGGGATTTTATTAGTGTCTGGAATTATTGCGTGGGTGGTGCTTGCAACATTTCAAATGCAAGATCAAATTACAATGATGTTATCCTAATAAAAAAACGTCATTTTTGACGTTTTTTTTTTTATACCATAAATGGCAGGTTTTCAAGATTTCCTTCGGTTAAACGAACATTTACGTCAATTAACATAAATATAGAATCTGGGGATATATTCTTTTTATCCGGAAATAAATCTGTCGCCAGCAAGTGTGACGTATTAACCGTTAGTTTAGTCACCAAATGGTCGTCATCTAATAATGTATAAATTGGACCACTTTCGCGAGGTGTGTTTTCCCCAATTTCGTGTTCGTTTTGTGGGCACCGCAATCCATCCATGATTGTTTTAACACGATTATCTATGTCGGAATGTGCAACACCAACGATTTCAGGGTGCATCAATAGGATATCCAATTCTGCAATCATTTTCAAATTTGGCGTAATTATAGGGTTCCAATCAATTCCGCCAATGTGGCGGGTGGTTATTGGCCCCTTGGTCGCGTCAGGAATCATATATTTCTTTAAATTGTTCCATGGCTGATGTTCCAACAACTGTTGTAGTTGTGGGTGAAATTGCATACGAATATCAGATATATGTTGTGCCCTTTTTTTGGGGTTTACAAAAATATCGCCAAAATACAATAATTTAAACTTCATACGTGTTCCTTTTCTTTGTATTTACTAATAATAATATCTGTGCTGGCAGGATTAATAAGCAGATATTTATCGCGTGTTGCATCATGAATCTTTTTATCCCTTATTACCATTGGGCTACGTGTATTATTTGATAATAATGCGCCCCTTTTGTATAATTCATGAACGATTTTTTGTATGGGTTCTGGTGATAATTTATGTTTTTTTGCGAATTCTGTCGCGGTTATCCAATCTGCCTTGGTATATTTGTTTTCTGACATTTTTGCCCCTTTTTTCTTGATAATTATATCATAAATTGCTATGTTTTACATAGCAAAAAAGAAAGGATTTTATGCTATGGCAGTGACTAATGAATATACAGGTGATTCAATCAAGGTTTTAAAGGGATTGGAAGCGGTAAAAAAGCGTCCTGGAATGTATATTGGGGACGTTGGTGAATGTGGTGATGGTTTGCATCACATGATTTATGAGGTTGTTAATAATTCTATTGACGAAGCGATGGCTGGGTTCGCGGATACAGTGTATGTTTCCCTGAATCCTGATGGCAGTGTGACAATTCGTGATAATGGGCGCGGTATGCCGTTTGATATTAATCACGAAACAGGACGTAGTGGCTTGGAATTGATTATGTGCGAATTGCACGCTGGTGGAAAGTTTGATAATGAAACAAATGGTGCGTATAAGGTATCTGGTGGTTTGCATGGGGTTGGGGTGTCGGTCGTAAATGCGTTATCAACATGGTTGGAAGTGCGCGTTTGGCGTGGCGATAAGGAGGCATTTATGTCCTTCGCAGAAGGTGTGCCAACCGCAGATTTGAAAATTACAGATAATAAAACAAATCACGAACATGGCACAGAAGTGACCTTCCTGCCGTCACCAAACACGTTTACCGGGACAAAGTTTAATTTTGATACATTGGAAGTGTGGCTGCGTGAACAATCATATCTGAATGCAAATGTTAAAATTATACTGGACGATTTGCGTGGTGCAGAAACCGTTCATCGTGAATTCCATTCGGCAGATGGTTTGAAAGGTTTTGCAACATATTTGGATAAATCCAAAGAACTGTTGAACCCAGATCCAATACAGATAATAAAACAAATTGATGATACCTATATTGAAATAGTGTTGCAGTGGACAACGGCGTATTCTGAAACATCGCTGTGTTTTACAAACAATATTCCAAACCGTGATGGTGGAACGCACTTGGCGGGATTCCGTGCCGGACTAACGCGTGCGATTAACAAATATATTGGTGAAAAATATAATAAAAAAGATGTCAGTTTTTCAGGTGAAGATTTCCGCGAAGGCTTAACAAGCATCATCAGTGTTAAAATCCCAGATCCTAAATTTGGATCCCAGACCAAAGATAAATTGGTATCGTCTGAAATCAGAACGCCGGTTGAAAATACAGTGTCTGAAATGCTGTATGAATATTTGGATGAAAACCCAGTAATTGCCAAGTTAATTATTGAAAAAATTATAGAGGCCGCAACCGCGCGTGAGGCGGCGCGCAAGGCACGTGAATTATCGCGTAAGAAAACGGGTCCTGAATTGGGTGGTCTGCCGGGGAAATTAGCAAATTGTTCGGAACGTGATCCTGCAAAATGTGAACTGTTTATTGTTGAGGGGGATTCAGCTGGTGGTACGGCAAAGCAAGGGCGTGACAGAAAAACCCAGGCGATTTTGCCATTGCGTGGTAAGATTTTGAATGTTGAACGTGTACGTTTTGATAAAATGTTATCGTCTGATACAATCGGTGCACTGATTACCACAATGGGAACAGGTATCGGTAAAGACGAATTTGATATTGAAAAAATGCGTTATCATAAAATTATTATCATGACCGATGCTGATGTGGACGGACAACATATTCAAACATTGTTAATGACGTTCTTTTTCCGTCATATGCCAGAAGCAATTCAACGTGGATATATATATGTCGCAAAACCACCACTTTATGGGGTAACACGCGGAAAACAACAATTATATTTGCAGAACGATCAGGAAATGGATGATTATTTATTGGATCAGTTGGCAACGGATGGACTGATTCAAACATTTGATGGAACGCAAATTTCAGGTGCAGATTTGAAACGTTTGCTATCACGTGTGTTGGTTATGCGTAACACTTTGCAGGCGTTAAACCATATTGTGCCACTGCGTTTTATTGAAGCGTTGGCGTTGAACAAGGTGTTTGATGACGAAACTGACGAAAATATGGCTGCGGCGGCAAAGATGCTGGATGCCGAAGAATTAGAATTTGAACGCGGTTGGAAAGTGTTTGCAAATGATGGTGGTATCGTTATCACGCGAACATTGCGCAGTGTAACCGAAGAACACTTCTTGCCACGTGAAAAAATTAATTCACCGGAAATTCGTGCGTGGCTGCGCATGGACGGCAGAAATGAATTAATAGATATGTTTTCAAAGCCAGCAACATTAAGTGTTAAATCAAAATCGCAAAAGATTTGGGGCGCAATGAATTTGCTGGATACCGCATTTGAATATGCCAAGAACGGCTTGAAAATACAACGGTATAAGGGTTTGGGTGAAATGAACGCCGAGCAGTTATGGGAAACAACGATGGATCCAAATAACCGTTCACTGTTCCAGGTCACAATCAACGATGCCGCCAAAGCAGACGAAGTTGTTTCCATGCTGATGGGCGATGTTGTGGAACCGCGTCGTGACTTTATTGTTGAAAATGCGTTGTCGGCAAATCTGGATGTTTAGTAAAAAGAAATGTGATATGAGTGAATATAAGATAAATGAATTTGGTGAAATTATTCGTGAAGGTGATTTCGCTGAACGTCAACAGTCAGATGAAGAAGTTTTAATGGCTGAGTATTCTAATTTAGAATACTTGGTGTTAAACAATCATGGACATCCAACAACAGATCCAGAAATAATTGCCCGTTATCATGAATTAAAACGTCAGTTGGGGTTGGATAAGCAATCAGATGTTTTTGTCGAAGCAGCGAAAAAAATAAAATCTAAGGCAAAAGCAAATTCGGTTTTAACAGACGCGATTAAACGGTTTAAGCAAAATAATGGATAGTTTATTCACAAAAAATTGGTTTGAAAATCTAGATAAAACTTTGCGCAAAATGGGTGCTGATTCAGATGCGCAAAGTTTTGATGAAATTAAACGCAATCTGTCGCAACGTCATATCTGCAATTCTGACGAATTTGCAAGTAATTGTATCTATGTTATTTTAGCCGGTGGTTTTTCACAGAAAACCGCAAAAAAGATTCATGAAAAAATTATGGAATCTATTAAATCAAATCGCGCAGATTATGACACTTTGATTACGTTGTTTAATAACAAAAATAAAATAAACGCTATTTGTAAAATATGGCAAAATAGGTGCGTTTATACAGAACAATATTATAAATTACACGAATTATCGGATAAAATAAAATTCTTGGTTTCGTTGCCACATATTGGAAAAATCACAGCCAATCATTTGGCACGTAATTTAGGTGAAGATGTTGTTAAATATGATATTTGGATTCAGCGATTGGGGGCAAAGTATGCCGGGGTGGATAATGCAAAAATAGATAATGGAAATTTGTGTGATGATATTAAATTCGCCTGTGATGATATGTTTATGCATTTGGTAAAATTGACTGGATTGCCGCGTGGATATATTGATGTTGTTTTATGGAAGGCATGTCAGCAAGGATTGATAAAATTATGAATGTTAAAATAGAAGAATCTTGGAATAGGGCATTAAATGATGAATTTAACAAAGATTATTTTGTTAAATTAACTGATTTTGTGCGGGGCGAATATTTGTCTGGGAAAAAAATTTACCCGGCACCTAAAAATATATTTAATGCATTTAACCTGTGCCCACTTGATAAAGTAAAGGTTGTTATTATTGGTCAGGATCCATATCATGAACCGGGTCAGGCAATGGGATTATGTTTTTCAGTGCCGGATGGAATCACACCGCCACCATCATTGATTAATATTTACAAAGAAATAGAGAGTGACACTGGTAAAAAAAGTGTGACGTATGGCGATTTGACGCATTGGGCAAATCAGGGTGTGTTGTTATTAAATTCAACGCTTACCGTTATGGCACATAATGCCGCATCACATGCAGGACGCGGTTGGGAACAGTTTACAGATGCGGTTATACGAACTGTCGCCAAAAAAGAAAATATTGTGTATATGTTGTGGGGTAGTTACGCTCAGCGAAAAGCGGCAGTAATAGATGAATCAAAAAACTTAGTGTTAAAAAGTGTGCATCCGTCACCATTATCTGCGCATAGGGGATTTTTTGGGAATCACCATTTTAGTCGTGCAAATGAATATCTAATTGCACATGGTAAAGATCCAATAGAATGGTAGCTTGTTTAGAAATTATATGTTGCGCCCAGGCCATAAAACGCATATGAATTATTTTCATCAGCAGTATTTGCATTAGAAAAGTGCTGAATAAAGAATTCAAGAGCCCAAAGTTTGTTTATGTTGTATCCAAGCGTAACCTTAAATTGGAACAATAATTTCGCGCCCAAACGTTCATTTTGTTTTGCCTGCAGACCGACACCCGCACCAATACCACCATATAATCTTTTATAGCGGAATAGGGCGATATCTTCAGTCACGTAAATCATAGGAATTGAGTAATCTTGCCATTTCCATCCGTATTTTTCGCCAAAACCAACGGTTTCTGAGATGTTGATAGATCTGCGCGCAGGAACCCTGAAAAACGTAGTTGGTTGGGAATATTGCAGTGTCATTATATAAAAAGGAACAGGACGCACGGGTGGTGGCAATAAAATCCCAGTGTCAAATCCCTGGCCCAGACCAAAGGCAAACTGATTTTGGTATGTTCCCATAAACGGGTTTTTCATATCAGGATTGCACACCTGCAAAGATTCACCAAATGCCAGCGTTGGAATTATCAAAAGTGATAGTAAAACAAATCTAAAAATTTTCATGCTACGTATTGTATCACAGATATAGGTGTTTTCCAAACGGAAATAAAGTGCTCAATCAAATGTTTCTTGCATTTAAGAATTTGTTTGTTATAATCCTGTCACATTGGCGGCGTAGCTCAGTGGTAGAGCAGAGGAATCATTATCCTTTGGTCAGGGGTCCAAGTCCCTTCGCCGCTACCAAAATTAAAATCGGGTTTATCCCGATTTTTGTTTTGGTAATGGGGATAGTGTGAATGGGCGTCTTTTAGAATATAGGTTTATTTTGTTTTGAACTGCATATCATACAATGCTTTATAGGCACCGTTTTCAATTTTAATCAGTTCATCATGTGTGCCAGCCTCCACAATCTGACCTTCGTTAATAACAATAATTTTATTTGCATTACGAACAGTTGATAACCGGTGTGCGATAACAAATACGGTTTTATCAATCATCAGGTTTTCAATTGCTTTTTGTACCACAGCTTCGGCCTTGTTATCCAGGGCAGATGTTGCTTCGTCCAGAACAAGAATAGGGGCGTTCTTTATAAATGCACGTGCAATCGCAACACGTTGTTTTTGTCCACCTGACAGCAATATACCACGTTCACCAATCTGGGTATCTAGCCCATCAGGCAATGTTTTTATAAAATCGTCCAGATATGCCATTTTGATGGCCTTTTGTATATCTGCATCAGATGCTTTTTCATTGCCCAATAATATGTTTTCACGAATTGTTCCTGCAAACAAGAAGTTATCCTGAAACACAACACCAATGTTTTGACGCAGGGATTTCAAGGTAAAATCACGTATATCTGTATTATCAATATATATGCCCCCACTAGTCACGTCATAAAATCGTGGTAATAAACTGACCACTGTTGTTTTCCCGCCCCCAGAATTTCCAACCAATGCGATGGTTTCACCCTTGTTTACGGTTAAATTAATATCTTTCAGAACAGGAATACCCTTAGTATAATGAAAAGATACGTTTTTAAATTCTATTTTATTGTGGTGTTTTGACATATCTGTGGCATTAGGGCGATCAGTAATCAAAGGTTTTTTATCTAAAATATTAAACACACGTTCAATTGCCAAAAATGACATCAGTATTGAATTGTAATTTCCGCCTATGCTTTTCATAGGGGTATACAGTAATACAAGTGCGGTTAAAAACGATACAAAATTACCGGCTGTGATTGTTCCGTCCAAAATCAGCATAGATCCAAACCATATCGCCAGGCCAATTCCCAACGATAATACAATATGCATAATCGGGGTTATCCAACGTGTGCGCTTTAACATTTTCATACGCAGATTAAACACATTATCCAGCACACAATTAAATTTATCCTTTTGATGGCAATCCAGATTGTATGCAATAATTGTTTTATTCCCAGCGTATGTTTCATTATACATTGTCAAAACCGCAGAATCAGCAGCAATAGATTGACCCATCACAGAATTCATTTTCTTTTTTAATGTTGTCATTGGCAAAAATGCACCGACTAGGACGATTGTGCATACTATTGCCAGTTGCCAAGAATTGTAAAATAATACCGCGGTTAAAGATATGGCCTTGAACATTTTTTCAACAAATGTCTTTAAATTAGAGATTAATCCAGAACATGCTGTATCAGCGTTTGTATTAAATGCATATATTACATCCCCAGAATTACGCTTGTTAAAGAATTCGGTTTCAAAAGTCAGCATTTTTTTATACAAATCTGTTTTTAACAAATTCGTAATCTTGGTACCAACCCATGTATTCAAATAAGCAGAAACATATGTCAATGCCCCCTGAACTGTAGTAAACGCAATAATTATAAGCGGAATGTACCAAGCGGTATCAATAGATTTTTCAACCATAACCAAATCCATGTATGGTTTTAACGATAACGCAATCAGCGCATCCATTGACCCCACAGGAATCGCAACCAATATAGATAGCAAACCACGAAACCAATACGGTTTAATATACGGCCACATACGTTTGTAGTTTTTTACAAACATATTGTTCAGTACTAGTTTTTTTATCTCTTTTGTCAGTTTTTCTGCCATGTATGGTTCCTGTGCTAAAGACACGAATAATTGTAGCAATTTTATTCGTGTTTTCCAGTAAAAAAGGCAATTTTTCAATAATTTGGTTGATTTTTCCCGGATTTGTGCCAAAATTTCAGCATGAGAATAGATGTTGCATTGGTTGAAAAGGGACTATTTGACACGCGATCGCGCGCCAAGGATGCAATATTATCTGGGATTGTTTTTTATAACAATAAACAAATACTTAAACCAAGTTTTGACGTGCAAAATATTGATTTGCTGGTGGTTCAGGGTAATGTTATGCCATATGTATCGCGTGGGGGGCTAAAACTGGAACGTGCGCTGGATGTGTTCGGGATAAATTTATCTGGTAAAGTTGTGGTTGATATTGGATCTTCAACAGGTGGTTTTACAGATTGTGCATTACAACATGGGGTGGGGCGTGTAATCGCAATTGATACAGGCACAGACCAAATGCATCAATCATTACGCAATAACCCTAAGATAGAATTATATGAACAAACTGATTTCAGAACCATAGATGATAATATTGTTGTGCCCGCACAAATTGCAACGATAGACGTATCGTTTATATCAGTATTAAAAATTCTGGATAAATTAAAAACTTTGCCAAATTTGACAGGTGTTATTTGCCTGATAAAGCCGCAATTTGAATGTGGACCTGAAATTTCAGAACGTTATCGCGGTGTTGTATTAAACAAAAATGTTCATATTGATGTTATTAGAAATGTTATCAATGGGTTTAATAAAATTGGTTTTGGATTGGTGGGGTTAACATATTCACCAATTCAGGGGGGTAGCGGTAATATAGAATACTTAGGCTGTTTTGTGCGCGGTGCAGAAAATACACCTATGAATATTCCGGCGGTGGTTGATGATGCGTTTGCTGTTCATGGGGTAAAAAAATAAAACACCGCCAAATATGGCGGTTCATTATCCTGGTGCCCTAAGCAAGAATCGGACTTGCGACTCGTCCTTACCAAGGACGTGTTTTACCACTAGACTATTAGGGCAAGTGATGCGCGTATTATAACGGGTT
>JAGHVG010000005.1 GCA_018064405.1 Candidatus Enterousia scatequi
TCGTCAGCCCTTAGCACCAAAGTGCAATTTCAAAGTTCCGCGGGCGCAACATCGGTGGGTGAATGCTGCCTGCCGACAGGAGTAAATTATTATGATACCAAGGGAAGATTCAAATTCCCCACACAATGCTGTGCAGAATAAAAAACACTGGGGTAAAACCCCAGTTTTTTTTATAACAATCAATATGATTATTCTGCGTCCGCTGGTTTTTCAGCATCTGCATCCGCCGGTTTTTCATCCGCAACCACAGGTTCTGAATCCGCCTGTTTATTGCCAAATGTCAAAACCTTGCCGGCAACCAATGCCTCTATTTCATCCTGTGACTGTGCAACATAGATTTTTACAGGAACGATAACATCGGGATGTAATGCAATCTGTGTATCAAACGCACCAACCGACTTAATTGGCGCACCCAACATAACCTGGGCCGATTCAACCGATACATTTGCAACGTCTTTCAACATACGCGCAATATCACGTGTTGATACAGAACCATATAATTGACCCGTATCACCCGCCTGGCGAATCATATACAATTTTGCATTCTTGACCGCATCAACATGTGATTCAGCCGTTTTGCGTGCTGCATCTTGACGCGCCTGTAATTCGGCTTTCTTGGCTTCAAACAACGCAACATTTTCCTTGCAGAAACGCAATGCTTTGTTGTTTGGCAACAAATAGTTACGCGCAAACCCGGTTTTTACATCAACTGTATCGCCGATATTACCCAATTTTGTAATTTTTTCTGTTAATATTACTTTCATCTTATCTGTCCTTTATTATAAAAGTTAGAGCATTTTTTTTAACTAGCCCAAATTATTACGCACAAATGGTAACAACCCCAAATGGCGTGCGCGCTTAATTGCGGTTGCCAATGCACGTTGATCCTTTTGTGAAACACCACTGATGCGTGATGGAACAATCTTGCCACGTTCAGTAATATAGTGTGACAACGTTTTTATATCCTTGTAATCAATAACCTTGTCCTTTAACGGATTAGATTTTTTACGATAAATTGCTGCACGAACTGCCATTATGCCACCTCTTCTTCTGTATCTGCGTTCTTTTTCATCATGATGGATGGTGCAGTTGCCAATTCATCAACACGCACGTTCAGGAAACGAATAACATCTTCATCAATACGACTGCGACGTTCCAATTCCTTGATCTGTGCCCCAGGCAATTCAATGTTCAGCATAACATAGTGTGCCTTGTGGTTTTTACGAATGACGTATGCCAAATTTTTCAAACCCCAGAATTCAGAGGATTTAACAGCGCCACCCAATTCTTTGATAATACCTGTAAATTTTTCCGCTTTTTCTTTCACCTGCGTTTCGGTTAAGTCCTGACGAAATGCCAAGACACTTTCATAATAAGCCATTTTATTTCCTTTGGTCTTAATTGTTGGCCGATGACCCCATGTCACCAGCAGGAACCCACCAATTATGGCAAAAAGTATTCAAATTGCAAGAAAAAAACGCACCAAACGGTGCGCTTTTTCTTTAACGATAACGATTGTTCCGCAACTTTGACGGAAACAGCATAAATATCAGCATAACCGTTGACCAGAACCATGATATCGCAGATAGCAATATACTTAACGGTAAAAATGCCTGCGCCACCATAATTGCCAGATTAATCCACAGCAAATGTGCCGTCATGCCCGCATCATGCAAACGACGTGCCATCAACGCCCACATTGGTATGATTATTATAAGCCCCCACAACGCATACAATGCCCAGCACCACCACAACGCAATTGGCGATGCCGCAACTACAACCTCTGCCGGCAGGGATTCAACCATCGGAATACGTGCAAACATAATTATCGTCACAATCGTCAACACAACCGCAGGACCAAACGCCATCAAAAACATCCACCAATATTCACTGCGCGTTGCAGTTCCAGTAAAATTAAAATATCCCTTAAAGAAATTCGCAATCGCACGCCACAATGAAACAACTTTCTGTTTTGGCTGTTCTGGTGCCTTAACCACAATAGGTCTAGCAACTTTCTTTGCCACGACCTTTTTCTTGGCCGCTGTTTTGACTGTTTTTTTCACAGGTGCTTTTTTAGCAACCGACTTTTTTATTGTTTTCTTTTTTGCTGGCATATTTCTTTTCTCCTATCTGACAAGTATTTTACATTTTTTATTAAAATTTAACAAGCATTTTATTTAATTCCCTATTGACATAATTTTATGAATTTTACTATCATCAAAATATACAGCGAGGGGTTTATATGACCAATCATTTTCATAGGACACTTAATCGCATGGCATTTTTTACCGCATTTCTGGCGGTAATCTTGATATTCTTTTGGCCCCGTTTTTTATCAATCGCCATTTCAAATATCGTGCTAAATGGAATTATTATCGGCACAGGATTATTCGGCATAGGATTATGTTTCTATGAAATGTTTAAGTTATTACCTGAATATCGGTGGTTGTCGGCATATCTGGATGGGGATAGAAATGCCCCCCTGCCCCCATTGTTACTGCGACCGGTTGCACTAATGCTGAATGCCCGCCCCAAACAAATATCCAGCCAAACATTACAGGGATTTTTAGATATGATTATGGTGCGATTTGAAGATTCACGCGAATCGGTTCGCTATATCACAAATACATTAATATTTTTGGGATTACTGGGCACATTCTGGGGATTGATTATAACGGTGGGTGGATTTTCTGAATTGCTGACGTCGCTTGATTTTTCCAGCGAATCGGTCTTGAACACAATGCAATCTGGTCTGTCGCGTCCGTTATCAGGCATGGCAACCGCGTTTACCAGTTCACTGTTGGGTCTGGCATTCAGTTTGTCTGTCGGGTTCCTGGGGCTGCAGGTCCAGTTGGCACAAAATGCAATATTCCGCGAACTAGAAGATTATTTGTCTGAACACACACATATATCAAATGCAAATTCTATAGAACAAATTTTGCCACAGATAAACCTGATAACGCGCGAACTGTCGCGGACAGTTGCAAAACTGGACAAAAACAAATAAAAAACACAGGGGGGAATTATGTTAAATATTCGTTTTCGTAAACAAACAAATGCATGGCCTGGATTCGTGGATTTATTTTCTAATTTGGTAATCATACTAATATTTTTGTTAATCGTGTTTGTGTTCTTGTGGACAACAACAAACGTATTTAACAAGGGCGCAACCGCAAAAGAAATGGCAAACCTGCGCCAGTTAAATGCCGAACAGGCGGCATCCATTGAACAAATGGCTGCCGATCACAAAACAGCAACGTCACTGTTGGTGCGTGCACGCGATGAATTAATAAATCTGGAATCAAGCAACAAAAAATTGAACACAGAAATTTCAGACATTAACCTTAGTGTTAATGATTTGGTCACCGCGTATGAGGCAAAAATTGCAGACCTGCAATCCCAGGCAGATGCCCTGGCCGCAGAATTGGCTGAACGCCAGGCCGCACAAAGTGATGTTGTTGTTCAAAGCGTTGAAGTAAACGAAGAGTTAGAAAAAACAACGGCTGAATTGAACGCGACCAAGGCAGAATTGGAAAAGTTGCGTAATGCATTGGCGGTTGCCGAAGAGCAATCTGCCGCCAAGGATGCCGAATACACCGCTATGTCAAACCGCCTGAACAAGGCATTGGCGGACAAGGTTGCTGAACTTAATGAAGTAGCACAATATCAATCTGATTTTTATAAACAGGTGAAAATTGCATTGGGCGACCGCACAACCCTGCGCCCAGACGGCGACCGTTTCATCATATCCAGCGACATATTATTCAAATCAGGATCATATAAGTTGTCTGCTGATGGCAAGAAACAATTACGCTTAATCGCAAACGTAATCAAGGATTTTGAAGAAAAAATCCCATCCGATGTTGATTGGTTAATTCGTGTTGACGGCCACACCGACAAGGTTGGCGTTATCCCCGGAACACACGCATATCAAAACAATATACAATTATCGTTCCTGCGTGCAACGGCGGTTGCAAATGAATTAGAACGCAACGGCGTATCACGTCGCAGATTATTACCATCAGGATTTGGCGACACGCATCCATTTGCATTGGGCAATACCGCCGAAGACATGCAACAAAATCGTCGCATAGAATTGAAATTAACAAACAAATAAAAAACGCACCAAACGGTGCGTTTTTTGCTAAACAATTTTTTTTACATCTTTTTAATTGTATCAACATCTATTTGAATATCGTTTCCGTTCTTGTCCAATTCGCCCATAATCATAACCATATCATTTGGACCAACCATAACTTCGCCCCACGCATCATCATCAATATCAACCATTATTTTGTCCCCCATGGCATCCTGGAAAACATAAATATCGTTGCCCATATTTTGAACCAAATACCCCTGTGCAACAATACGTGAATCATCGTTCAACATTTCTATATCTTCAACCATCATAACCGACGGTGCAGATTTCACATTGTTATTATGCATCATCTGACCCGCCACTGCGGCCCCAGACATTAATGCAGCCGCAACTGCAATCATTGATATTTTTTTCATATTTTTTCTCCTTTGGTGTGTTTGTTTTACACGTGTATAATTCTACACGGTGGTTTTATAAAAACCATAGGAACAAAAACAAAGAAAACCCCGCTTAACGCGGGGAAAAATTACATTGGAATATCTTCACAATTTGGACCATCAGATTCCGTTTCACACGATGTATTCCGACTGTTGTGAAACCAAGATTCGCTACCCGTAGTTTCACACGATTGTGTTGCTGTGGTAGTACAAACATGACAAATTCTGTTTTCACGATCAAACACAGAAGTTACCTCTTTTGTAACGCCACCCAAATTGCCAGAATTTCCACCAAGGTAACCAGAATTATCATACGAACTGTTTGCCAACTGTGATACGCCCACACCACCGTTTAATAATTCTATATTTTGCAAACCATTAGCGACATCATAACTAATTGCATACGGTGGGGTCAATGGTGTTGATGGCGCAATACTGGCCATATTTGAAACATTACCACTTTCTGCAATTTTTTGACACATATACTGCGCTACATCCGCAGATGCATTTTTCGTTGCATTGGCGATTTCTTCAGTCACCTTGGCATTATAATTATCCTGCGCTTTACGCAATGCAGCAACTGCTATTTGTGTCTTTACAGAATTCAACAGATTCGGGAAACGTGCAGTTGTTGTTTCGCCTGACCTACCGGTTATCTGCGACAAATCACGACCGTTAACACAATATTGAATTTCTGGATCCTGTTCTATCATTTCTATTGTTCTGTTGATTGTTCCTGATATATTATTTAACTCTGCCTCTATAGAAGATATAATAGAATCATCTGATACGTTAGCATTGTTTGCACGAACATTTTCAATATAATCTGCAACGCCAATTTGTCCCGGTGCCAAAACACCATTCCCATCAACGGTTTTTCCAGATGTATCACCAATCTTGATACTGCCAAAAGAAATCATCCCGGTCACGCGATATAAATCACCAATCTTTTGTGATCTGATCGAACCCGTCCCCATTGTATCATCAGCGGCGAAACGGTTACAATCGGTGGTGCTGCCACAAACCTCGGTCATTTTTCTGTCTATAATATTTTGACAATTATCCAGCATGGAATTATCAATATTCAAATACAATCCCATTAACATAGAATCCAAATCATCCATTGAAAACTTTGGATTTGCCTGTTTGCAAACAACCAATTTATCAATCGGGCAAATATTATGTATATAGTTGTAATCCATACCTATACAATTTGAAAAATCAGGTCCACAACGCGTATCATCTGTAAAGCAATCTTTGACTTCGGTTGTGCAGGCATCAACACGCATTGCCGCCAATTTATCCGTCACATACGACCATATCTGGGGTTCCATACGTTCACATGGATCTATTTCCACCTTGCAAAATGAACGCGCCATATCAGGTCGTGCCAAACATGCGTCCATTGTCGCAACACCTTTGCCAGCAATATCATCCTTGCATGCGGTTTGAATACATTTTGATATATCAGATAAACATGATTGACGTTTCTTGGATTCCGCCTGCAATTCCGCCAAACGAATCGTTGGCGCGGCTTCACGCAGGAAATCAGTCCAAACCATATCACGAACCGCAACACACGAATCTAAAACGTTTTCACAGATATAACGTTTTGATTCCAATATTTCCATTGTTGACGCCGTAATATCATAAACATCTGTTTTTTTGATTTTGGTATTTTTGGTTGATTTTGCTTTTTCTTGGGCGTTTTCAGCCGCTATCGTGAATACGCAATTTTCCCAATTTGAACCACATGCATCCGCCGTTTGCATACACTTTTTATATTCAACCATACATTGACCGCGATCATATTTATTTGCCGACGCCAAACTATCGCGCAATGCGCCGCGTACCGCCGCCTGCGCCGATAACAATGCCTGGCGTGCCTCAGATTCCTTGGTGGATATACTATTTTCCAACGCCTTGCAATCAGATAAAATCTGACGTGAATACATTGATTTCAAAAACGTTATATCTTTATCGCATGAATCGTCAATTTGGCTGACACACAAATTATGAGCTGCTGAAAATAACGCATTACCGGTCTTAGCCGTTATGGAATCAAATTCGTCGTCAAAAACATCTTCGTCATCATAAGACGTGTTAAACATTGCCAATAATGATTCACGTTTTTTCTGTTTTTCCTGTTGCGCACTTGCAACATTTCCCTTTTCATCATATTCACGTGTACCACTGAAAATAATATCTGCATTTGCGCCCGCCTGGACACGTTCAACTTCTTCGGTTGCGATACGTTCTGCCTCTGCCAGATTATCACGTATAGCATTTAAACGTTCTTCGTACTTTGAATTTTCGTCACTGCATTCGCAACTGCCACCGCTTACATTATCAATAATGCAAAACTGATCCATACAGCCATAGTATGCATCATAACATGCCTGGTCATAAACACCAGATGGGGCAACGCGTGTCCGCACCGTTGTTCCCATTTGAATTGCCGATTGTTTTTTTGCCGTTGTTGTCGCAGCCCCAGCCGCACATGCAATCAAACACAACACCAAACAAACCGATTTACGCAATAACATTTTATATTTCCTTTTGCAGAATTAATTACATATTGATATCTTCGCACGATTCCAATTCCTGACAGAAATCTTCCTTGCCACCAGAAGCCATACCAACCAACCCAGCACCAACCGCGCCAACAACCGCACCAATCGCAGTTCCCCACCCTGGTGTCACCATCGTTCCCGCCGCCGCGCCACCAGACAGACCCCCCGCCGCTGCCTTTAATGCAGACGTCGCCTTGGATTCACCACCTGTTTCACAAACCTGTTGCATACGGCACACATGGCAATTACGTAATGACGGTTCAAATGATACACTGCGAATATAACTATAATTCTTGGAATCTTTATCGGGTGTTTCAACCGCATACGTTGTTAAACAATTCTTTTCCGCCGCCGCCAAATCTTGCCTACGCGATAATTCAGCAATTTTTGATTCCAACGCACGCAAAGCACGATTTTCGGCATTTATCTGGGCAATCATTTTTGCGCTATTAAATACACTGGCCCCCAGCGATTGCTTCTGGCTGCCAACTGGTTGTTGGCTGTCCACACATGCACTAACTGTCACATCTTGTTCAAATTGCTTAAAGAATTCATCCACCGCCGCACCCGCATTTGCGCGCACCGTATCACGCAACGCTATCATTTCCGAATCGTCTGATGGAATTACAGACAATGCCGTCACAGTATCATCGTTTGGCAAACATGACATATCTGTTCCACACACAGAATTCAACTGTGTTCCAAAATAATTTACACAACCCTGCATCATTTGATAATCCATCTGTAACAACGCAGCACTTATGATAACATCAAACTGTGTTTCGCCTGCACAAGATGGAAACATATTTTGTGGGCATAAGGCAACAATTTGTGATGTAGATTTACCCAAACATTCCGGCGCAGTAAAATTCGTTCCGCACTTTTGTTGCAAACACGCATCAACATCATTCTGACAGAACTGAGTCCGCAAATATCCCAACTTAGAATTCACCACAGATTGAATTCCTGGTATCAATTGTTCACATTCCGTTATTATTGGACAAATCCCAGCCGCCACATTAACATCAGTCAAGCATGCTGAATTCGTTGATGTTGAACAACTTTCTTCCAAACAATTCTGAATCTTTGCCAAACATGTTGCACGTTGATTTTTGTCGGCATATTTTGCAGCATCAACCAATATCATCTGGGCTTCGTCATCCCAATCAGACAAGACATAATTTTTTACCGCCATACATTGATCCAAAACATTTTCACATGCGTATGCACGACGTTCCAACAAACTTTCATCCAAACAGTTTTCAAAATTTGTTCCACAACCACCCTTGTCTGCGATACAGGATTTATACGCCAACAAACATTCACCACGATTATACTTGTTTGTCGTATCCAGCATTTCCAAACGTGCCTGGCGCACCGCAGATTCCGCAGTCCGTTTATTTGCCTGGGCATTTGCCTTTTGATCCGCCAAATACGCATCATAAGATTTACAATCTGCAACAATCATACGCGAATACAAAACCTCTTCCATTTCGGCACGATTAGCGCATGATTTCAATTCAGCCGCACAATATTCAGACGCCATCGCATACAAATTTCCACCAATATCATCATCAGCCGTCAACACATCACCATCAGAACCCGAATTCAACCAATCTGCGAAACTAATTCCCGACAGCGCATAACTTTTCTTAGCGGCCGCACTTTCGCCAAAAACCAACGACGCCTTGGCCCCCAGATTTTCGCGTTCAACACCTTCGGTAAATAATTTATCAGCATCTGACTGCAACGATTGTATTTCTTGAATCAAAGATTTCGCCTGATTTATATTATCACTGCACGCACAACGATATCCCTCAGATTCATCTAGCAGGCAAAAATCGTCCATACACGCCCTATACGCATCACGACAATTGGTTGAATTTTCTGGCTCAGCTGGTTTGGGTTGTTCCGCCGCAGGTGTCGCAGGACTAACCACCGCCGCAACCTTGGTAGTGCTTTCTGGGGCTTTAACAGTATTAACAGCACCCGTGGACACCATCCCAGGCATTCTGGACACCGCCGAATTTGCACGCACAACACCAACCCGCGCAGAATCCGAACGCGCATCCGCCAACACAGACACCGGAATTAACAATGCCAGTAAAACAAATCTTTTAAAATTCATTACTCCCACCCCATTAAATCTCTCTGCGCTATTGTATCAAATTTTACGCATTATCGCAAGCATATAAAAAATATTCTTGCTTTTTTTACCCAACCACAATATCATTCACCAGGACAACTTTTAAGGGTTATTATATATGGCAAAAGACGATGTTATTGTTTTAAACGGAACTGTTGAGGATAAATTGCCCAACACTATGTTTCGGGTTAAGTTGGAAAACGGACACGAAATATTGGCAACCGTATGTGGTAAAATGCGCAAGGCGCGTATTTGGGTTAACGTTGGCGAAAGTGTTCGCGTTGAAATGACACCATACGATTTGGACAAGGGACGTATAACATTTGTTGAACGCAATCATGCGTCTCAGCCCACTGCCAACAATTAACTTTTTACTATTTCCAATAAATATCGCTTGATATAAAAAAAACTTTTTTGCTATCATTCTTTACATATGGGAATGAAAAGGATTTTGTGTTTTATTATTGCAATATTTGTGTCCACATTCAGTGTTGACGCTGCTGTTCGTACAACAACTTCAACCCCCAGACAAAACACCGTATCCAGACTGAATACCAACAACACAAACAAAACTACCACCACTCGCACAGCAAGGGCTGCAACAACTGCGCGATCTGGCACAACAGTATCCAGATCTGCCGTCAAAATAACACCACGTCAAACAACAAAACAGACAATCCGACGCTCTGGACTGGGGCGTGCCGCAACAACAAATGTGGCGACCAACACATTTGATTCCGGATATAACGTCTGTCGCGATGCATATTTCACATGTATGGACCAATTTTGTGCATTACAAAATGATTCTTATCGCAGATGTGTGTGTTCTTCACGGTTGCAGGAAATACAATCACGCGAACATGCATTATATGAGGCATCTGATTCCCTGGCTACATTTAAAGATCTAAACATTGATATAATTTCAAAAACAAGTGCCGAGGTAAAGGCAATGATTTCTGCATCTGCTGGTGAAAGGACAAAGCAATACACAAAAGATTCTTCCAATTCAAACAGCACACTAAACGGTATTAGTTCAATACTTGCAAAAACAAAATCTAAATCCCTGTCAACAAGTGGCACATTGGATATAGGTGGCGATATAAACGCAATATGGGCAAACACAGATTTAACATCAGGTGTAAACATCGCGAACCTGTCGGGCGGCCAACTGTATAACGCCGTTAATGCACAGTGTTCTGAATTCGTAACAGACAAATGTCCCTCTGCATCTGTTAAAAATATGGTTATATCCGCATATGGCATGTATATAGAAAACGATTGTGCATTATTGGAATCCGCACTTAACAACAAAAAGACCCAGGCCAATCAGGATATCAGGACGACGGAACAGTTGATGGGGAATGCGCGTCTTGACAATTATAACGCACATAATTCTACGTCAATAAACGACTGTATTGCAAAAATCCGGTCTGATATAACAGCGGATTCTGCATGTGGCAAGAATTTTGTTCATTGTCTGGATGTGTCTGGATTATACCTCAACAGAATCAACGGCGAACCGATATATACACCCAATTTTTACCAGCTAGAAACCCAGTTATCATTGGCAAACGATGTTTTAACGAATCAGACGAACAGATTATTGGTAGCAGAATTAAACAACAAACGCAAATTTGCGACAAAATCTTTGGACACATGTCGCGATTTATCAAACGATATTTGGGATGAATTTTTGCGCCAGGCAATTACAGAAATTTATCAGGGTCAGCAATCACGAATTCGTCAGGTCAAAGACGAATGTTTGGATGTTGTCAACACATGTTATGATGAACAAACAAATTCATTGCGTGATTTCAGTAATATAGATAAAAACCTGCTAATCGGTACTTCCTTGGAATTAGCCGAAGAAATGTGTCGGGAAAAATTAACCACATGCAGTAACCTATATGGCAGTGGTGTCAACGGCATGCAGGAATTATTAACAGCAATGCACCGAATTACCGACCAAAAAATAGAGACCAGTTGTCCAACGAACCTGCGCTCATTTGTAAAGGATATGTGTGCAGTGCCCAGCGTAGATACGTTACATTCATATCCTTACGCATGCCGCGTTTATATGCCAGGCGATCAAAGATTTGCCCGTGATCCAGAATGCAACCAGGTGCTATTTCGCGAAGAATCAACTTTCAATGGCAGTTCTTACATTCCTGGCATAACGGGTTATCAAAATCCGGCCTTGTTAGGATGCGATATAACGTATAGCGAATGTAACACTAATAACGGCTATTTCTATGACGCAGGCAGTGAACGATGCGTTGTCTGTCCTGAAGGTTGCGCAACATGCACAGCTAACAAATGCCTAACATGTACAGATGAAAATATGATACCAGAAAGTACATGTAAGATATCTAAATCTGAATCGCAGTCTGATACTTCTGATGGGTGTAACGATAACGGACAATACGTTGGTAGTTTATATCAAAAACTTGTTCGTTACGCACTGCAAGTGTGCATACGCCAATCACAATCTGGTGCCAGTGCAACTGTGCCAGAAACCGTTTTACAGGATATCAGTTCTCTGATGTATGAAGTAACAGCAGATATGGGCAAGGAACTGGCCAAAGAATGTGAACGTTTGGGTGGCATATGGATATCAACACCATTCGCATCAATAGAGAGTGAAGAACAAGTACAATCTAAATTATTAAAAATATTCTATGACAATACAGCTTCTAACAAACAATGGGGTTACTGTACAAATCCAGAAACAGAAGAAACAACAGATGATGAAACACCCGAAGAACAAGAAACAGGTGCAACAACCAACACTGATGCGGAACAATCTTAACAATTAGAATTGCATTAGTTATGTTTTTTTGATACAATCATACTTGAAAAGTGAAAACGAGAAAAAAATTTTTATTGTTTGTAATATGTGGCACAACGTTTTGTGTTGGCGCAGTGGCGGATTCAAAGATAATAATCCTCAGTGGTGGTGATTGGTGGAAACGGATTGGTCCGTCTGTATGTCGTGTTAACACACAAACCTGCTATTCTAACATGAAAACCAATGCATATTGTTCATCAATTGGAAACCCTGAATGTTGGGATGCAGATGCAAATTGTTGGGGCAAGAAATATATTTGTGAAAACGCACTGTCGCGATCATCAAATCCTGAGGTTAGCAATTCGTTAACAAAATCACAGATTGCATCAGGTAAATTTGTGAACAGTGATTTTGATGTGAATACAGAATCCAATGGCTGTTTCGGTGTACGTAAAACATATGACAATGGTTCATACGCATTAGTTAACGGTAACAAGGCAAGGGTTTGGTGCAACGACGTTCCATTAAACAGTAACGAAATTGATTACGTTAAAACGGGCAAAATTGTCTTGGATGGTGACGAACCAACATGCGAATCTTTGTCACAGGATGGATTCGCGGCCATCAAAAACGGATCTTGTTGGGGCAAACAATACAACAACAGTGAATATTATATTGATTGCAAGGCAAATATTTTAGAACCATATCGTATTATTATCCTTAACAACGCACCATATGATGATAGAGCATCCACCGAGGGCGATATGTACGAAACACTAAAAAACAAGTGGCAAACGATGTTAAAAACATCTAAATCACAACACGACAAATATTTTAAATAATACTAAAAATCAATCGGGAAATAAAAACCGCCTGTCATGGCGATTTTTATTTATGCAACTTTTTTTGATTCTGCAAAAATTTCAACTGGTGCTTTCTTGCCCAACACCACATTTTTATCCACAACGATTTCTTTCAAATCTGGTTTTTCTGGGGCATCAAACATGGGCTGTAATAACAGTTTTTCCAAAATGCTGCGCAATCCACGTGCACCCGTTTTGCGCGCCACCGCCATTTTGGCAATTTCGCGCAAACCATCAGGTGTTATTGTTAATTTGACACCGTCTAAATCCAACATCGCCGAGAACTGTTTAACAATTGCATTTTTTGGTTCCGTCAAAATTTTTATCAACGCATCTTCATCTAATTCCTGTAATGTGGTAATTATTGGCAGACGTCCTATCAATTCAGGAATGATACCAAACTTAACCAAATCTTCGGGTTGAACTTCTGACAAATAATTTTTATTTTCACGTTCTGTCTTAGATTCTACATGCGCACCGAAACCAATTCCGATACGTTCAGATGAACGATTCGCAATAATTTTATTTAACCCATCAAATGCACCACCACAGATAAATAATATTTTGCTGGTGTCTAATTGAACCGTTGCTTCGCCCGGATGTTTGCGTCCTGCACCACTAGCCGGAACATTGGCAACCGTACCTTCAACCAATTTTAACAATGCCTGTTGCACACCCTCGCCCGACACATCACGTGTCAACGATGGGTTTTCTGATTTCCTGGAAATCTTGTCAATTTCATCTATGTAAATTATTCCACGTGATGCACGCTCCACATCAAAATTAGCATTTTGTAACAAACGCGTCAAAACACTTTCAACATCATCACCCACATAGCCCGCTTCGGTCAATGTTGTAGCATCAGCAATCGCAAACGGCACATCCAAAATACGTGCCAACGTTTGCGCAAACAAAGTTTTTCCTGTTCCTGTCGGACCAATTATCAGCACATTTGATTTTTGAATTTCCACATTTGATGATGATGCAACCGTATGACGTTTATAGTGGTTATATACCGCAACTGCCAATGTACGTTTGGCTTCATCCTGACCAATTATATAATCATTCAAAAAATCGTAAATCTGATGTGGTGTTGGTAATTGCGTAGTTTCTGTATTGATGTTTCCACGCAAATCGTCCGCCATAATATCATTACATAAACTGATACATTCATCACAGATACAAACATTACGACCACTGACCAATTTTTTTACTTCATAAACTGCCTTGCCACAAAAACTGCAAAATTGGTTTGCTTGTTTTGCATCTGATTCCAATTGGTTTTTTTTATCGTCACTCATATCTCTGCCATTTTTATTACAATTTATTTACGTTTCAAGATTCCATCAATGATACCAAATTCTTTGGCCTCTTGTGGATTCATCCAATTATCACGTTCCATTGCATTAAACAATTCTTTTTCTGTTTTGCCGGTAAATTCAGACATCTGTTTTATCAATGTTTTTTTATTCTTTTGATATTGTGTCATACGAATTTCCATATCAGTAATTTGACCTTCGGCCCCAGCGAGTGGTTGATGTATCATAATCTGTGTATTGGGCAATACAAATCTTTTACCCTTAGTCCCAGCCGCAAGCAAAACAGATCCCATTGACGCAACCAATCCCATACCAATCGTTGATACAGGTGATTTAATATATTGCATTGTGTCCATTATCGCCCAACCAGCCGACACATCCCCCCCAGGGGAATTAATATACACAGAAATATCAGCATTTGGATTTTCAGATTCCAAAAACAACAACTGTGCAACCACAGTATTCGCCATCCCAGGTTCAATTTGACCCGAAATCATAACAATTCTGTCGCGCAACAAACGGGAATAAATATCAAACGACCGTTCCCCGCGTGGCGATTCTTCTATAACCATAGGTATCAAAGACATAACAAATCCTTATGTTTAACCGTTTCATTATACCACAAAAAAATCCGATTCGCGAATTTATCATTAAATTAAGCCCAAAAACAAGGGCAAACACACCAAAACTATATTTTTAGCGCAGAAATTCCAGGTAATTCGCGTCCTTCTATAAAATCAAGAAACGCACCACCACCGGTTGAAACATATGTCATATCCTTGGCAACACCAATCGCATCCAATGCCGCAACGGTATCACCACCGCCAACAATACTGACCAGATTATTTTGCTGTGTTTGGCGGGCAATTTCTTGTGCAATCGCATTCGTAGAATAATCCCAAGGCGCGCCCCATTCCGCCATACCAAATGTTCCATTCCATATAACTGTTTTTGCCTTTTGGATTTCTGTAATATTACGGTTAGTTGTCTCTATGCCATCATCAATTATAACATCAGAACCCATGATAGAATCTGCTGTTTTGTTTTGCCGAATCGCATCACGACTGAACGATTGCCCCACGCCTTTATCCACAGGCAACAAAAATTTACAATTATGCTTATCCGCAAAATCTAAAATTTTCAATGCGTTATCTTTCTGATCTGGTTCATATAAAGAGTTCCCAACATTATATCCACATGCATATAAAAATGTTGTTCCCAATGCACCACCAACAATCACAGTATCTGCAATCTGGCATAATGATTTAAGCACACCTATTTTCGTAGATACCTTGCTGCCGCCGACAATCGCCAACAACGGATGCGTGGCACTTTCCATCACAGATGATATATTTTCAACCTCAGCCCGTAACAAACACCCCGCAAACGAAGGTAATAATTTAGTCACACCAACAGTACTGGCACTTGCACGATGCGATACCGCAAACGCATCATTAACAAATAAATCAAAACCCTGGGCCAATTGTTCCGCAAAATATTTATCATTATTTTCTTCCCCGGGATAAAAACGCAGGTTTTCCAATAACACAACATCACCATCACACATAGAGTCCATAAAATCACGATTTAGGCAATCTGGAATAAAATTTATATGCATGTATTCAGCCACAGGACGTAATGATAATTCCGGTTTAATAATTCCCCCTGGTCGTCCCAAATGTGAACAAATAACGACACGCGCCCCAGCATCACACAACATATTTACCGTTTTCATACTCTGCTTTATACGGAAGGCATCTGTAATTTTACCATCTAAGATTTGCACATTAAAATCATCACGCAATAAAACAAACTTGCCCTTAAGATCCGAACTATCAATCGTGCGCAGTTTCATTTTTTATCCTTTCTTTAACTGGCTTAAATGTTTTTCTGTATAAATCATTTATACCATATTTATCAATCGCTTGCAAATGCTGTGGTGTTGGATAGCCAGCATTTTTATCCCATTCATATTGTGGATATTGCATGGCCAAATCACGCATAATTTTATCACGCGTTTCTTTGGCAATAATGGATGCCGCCGCAATAGATATAGATTTAGCATCGCCCTTAACCACAGGTATACCAATAACACCAGGTGGCATACGATTTCCATCAATCAAACAAAAATCTGGTTTCTGAGATAGTAAAGATATCGCACGACACATTGCCTCCATAGACGCATGTAAAATATTCATCTCATCTATCTCTGCGGGGGTGCACATACCCACCGCCCATATAGTATTGTCCTTAATCCAGCGCAACGATTCCGCACGTGATTTCGCCGTCATCTGTTTAGAATCCCGAATCACAACCGGTATTTCTATATCACGCACTGGAAATATAACTGCGGCGGCAACAACCGGCCCGCATAATGGTCCACGCCCTGCTTCGTCACAGCCCGCAACCAGTTTTGCACCACAATTACATTCAAATGAAAAATCAGGATTCTTTATCATCAAATAGACATACAATCTGTAACTTGGTCCTGAACATAGGCATCTTCTGCATTATACAACGGCCACTGACCATTTGCCAGTTCCTGCATAGATGTTAATGGCTGATTCAAACGTGCACGATACAACCACAAATTTGACATAACACGTTTTATATAATTTCTGGTTTCATATGCCGGAAAACTTTCTATATACAACAATGGATCATATGTGGCGAACGATTTTTCAAATTTAACAACATTCCCCATTCCAGAATTATATGCAGCCAACATTTTAATGATATTATTATTAACATCTGGATGCGCCAACAAATCAACAATATACTGCTGACCTAGAAACATATTATGCTCTGGGTTTGACATATCAATATCAGACATCTTTACATTATTTTTTCGTGCGACACGTTTTGCAGTACTAGGCATAATCTGCATCAATCCGTTTGCCCCCGCGGTAGATTTTGCATTTGGCTTAAAACCACTTTCCTGCTTTGTTATTGCCAACAGCAGCGCCCTATCAATAGACCAACCGCCCATTGGTTCCCAATCCGGCAACGGATATTGCGCAGAATAAATAATATCATCATCAATTTCCAAAATACCCCTGTCCTTTACAACACCGGACACCTGAATTGCGACACGCGGCATACCGTAATCCGTCGCCACAGAATTTATTGCGTGTAATATTTTATCTGATGCCTTGGAAGTAATTAAATATTTTAGATATTCTTCGGCACGTTGCGATTGTCCGACTTGTAATAACGCTAATGCCATCTTACCATATTTAGATTCACGTAATGCGTCTATATCCTCATCTGTTGCTTCCTGTTCAAAAAATTCATATTCTGGACTATTACCTAACATTGTTGCCGATAGCGCACCATAGAACGCCATTGGATGTGCTGCACCAATTTTCCAATAATCCTTGGCCTTAGACGAATCGCCGTTTGCATCCGCGGCACGCCCTGCCCAAAAGGCTGCTTCAGTTTTACGCGCGTTATTTATCTGTTTAAGATTCAAAATTTTACTAAAATATTTTTCACTCTCTTTGAACTTATCTTCCATATAATACAACAGACCCATTGTCCATAATCCATATTCACTGTTTGCATCAGATGCAACAAACCCCCACTTTTTTGCCAATTCAAATTCAGCGTTTGTATAATACAAATATGCCAAACGTCCCGCTAAACGCCCATAATCAGATTCCGTTAATTTACGTTTAAAACTGTTAGCTTCCAGAATCAAACGTGCAGTCTTGGTACTGCCACTGCGAATTGCGCGCTTGAATGCGGTTATGTTTTTATCAACCTTGCCACTATATTGTTTTGCGGTCCATGTTTCAGATTGCGCTGTTTCAATAGATGCGCTGCCCGTCATTATCGCAGGAACAACTGCTTTACGGACAGTCACCTGTTTTATTCCTGCTAACTTATACATTCTTTGGGCGCCGGGCATATCATAATACTTTTTCATCCAATCTGCGACCTCAGATCCATGTGTGTGATATGTCTTAGAAATAAAGCGTTGATACAACACCTCGTTCATTAATAATTTATCTGTTAATTGTGATTCTAATTTTTTTGCTGAATCTATTTTTTCTTTTGATTGCAGTAAAAATATCTGTTCATAAATTTCGGCATCAGAATCGGTCAACACGTCAATCACAGGACGCGCGAAAACCGCCATCGGCAAAAACATTGCAATAAAAAATATAACTATTTTTTTCATTTGATTAAAACAACGATGACTTTGGCAATTTACACACAATTGCATCATCATCTGCCTCTGGGATTTGATCTATGATTTTTTTAAAATCGGATATTTTGGAAAACCTGCGATAAACCGAAACGAAACGAACAAACGCAATAGGATCTAAATTCAGTAACGAATCAGATACCATCTGACCAACGGCAGCACTAGTCACCGTATCATCCATACTGTCCGTTTCCAATCTGCGCTGAATTGATGCGACCAAGCGTTCAATTTGTTCATCGCCCACATCACGATTACGACACGCAACCTTAATACTGCGGCGCAACTTTTCACGATCAAAAGGTTCAAGTTTGCCATTATTCTTGCGAACAATCAAATCACGCATCTGAATACGTTCAACGGTTGTAAATTTTGCCCCACACTGATTACAAACACGACGACGCTTGATAACCGAATCTTCGGTATCAGGCCGTGAATCCGCAACTCTGCTATCTGTTGAATTGCAATAAGGACATCTCATACCTATAACGGTAGCAGCGATTTATCAAACGTGCAAGTATATTTTGCATACCAAAAATTTGTTTTTTTATAAAAATCAAGACATTTATTTTCTAACCCTCATCAACCTGCGCCTTTTTTATACACAAAAAATATGATACAATATGCGTAACAGTGGTCCAGAGGAGAGATGGAAAAATACCTTAACCAAATTTTGATTGGCGATTGTATTGAGCATATGCGCAACCTGCCAGATGCGTCTGTGGATGCAATATTTGCAGATCCGCCATATAATTTACAACTGGGCGCAAAAACATTATACAGACCCGAAGATCAAACTGCTGCGCGTGCCGTTCGTGACACATGGGATAGTTTTGAATCACCGCAACAATATGACGATTTTACGCGCCAATGGATGACCGAATGTAAACGTATTTTAAAACCGACTGGGGCAATGTGGGTTATTGGTTCTTATCATAATATTTTTAAGGTTGGTGCAACATTACAAGATTTAGGCTTTTGGATTCTGAACGATATTGTTTGGGTAAAAACTAATCCGATGCCAAACTTTCGTGGTACGCGTTTTACAAATGCACACGAAACATTAATCTGGGCAACACCACACAAAACCGGCAAGTACACATTTAATTACGAAACCATGAAAAAATTAAATGGTGGTAAACAAATGCGATCTGATTGGAACATTGATATTTGCTTGGGTCACGAACGTGTAAAGGATACTAATGGCAAAAGTTTGCATAATACCCAAAAACCATTGGACTTGCTGCATCGTGTAATTTTATCATCAACCAAACCTGGGGATATAATTTTGGATCCATTCATGGGGTCTGGAACAACCGCCGCCGCAGCCAAGGAATTAGGGCGTCAATTCATTGGGTTTGAACGCGAAGAAGCATATGTTAATGCGGCACGTGAACGCGTTGCAAACATCACACCAATAGATTTATCTGATATTGAGGTAACAACACCAAAACGCGATGAAATAAAGGTTGCATTCCGCGAATTGATAGACGCAGGTTTATTGTATGTCGGTCAAACTTTGGTTGCACCAAACGGCGAACGTGTAATGATTTCACACGATGCCCAATTGGTCCACACATTATACGGCAAGGCATCCATTCACATAATGGCTGCCCGCATACAACACAGCGTCAGCTTTAATGGCTGGGATTATTGGTCCGCCCAGAAAAAAGATGGCACATTGGTTCCAATTAATGAATTACGCAAATATATTCGCAGTATAAAATCAGAAATGAAACAGGTTGCGTAAAGTTTATAAAAAAAATCGCCCAATCGGGCGATTTTTGATTGGCTGATATTACTAGAAATTATATCTGAACTTTGCCATACCTGTTTGTGACGTATAATCTTTACGCACATCAATAGAATACAACAACTGCAGATCAAATCCATAGTAAGACATTGTCAGGCCTGCGCCAAATTCGCCGCCGAAACGGTTCAGGCGTTCACCATCCAACGTGTATGCATTAATCCCTGGCAATGCAACCGTAGCAACATTTTTATCCGACAACATATCATACTTTGCCGCTGCATTTAATTCAGGTCTGATCAAGAAAGCGTCACTTGCCGTAATATCAAACCCATATCGTACACCCAAGCTACCTGTCAAGAAATCTGTGCTATCCAGATCAACATTCATACCCAAATTATTCGTATAATCGGTTGATCTGACCCTTAAATAACGCAAACCCAATTCCGGTGTAATACCAGATGCAAAATCATAACCGGTCGCAACATTTGCACCAAAGGCATCTGCACGATATTCCGCATTTACAGGAACAAATGCAGCCAATCCATCTTCGTTATACTTAGATATAGTATAATTCAATGTCGCATTTGCATACCATTCGCTTGGCTTATATTGACCATACAAGAACACAGAATGACTATCTATATCGGTATCACGTGTTTGTGCGGTAACATCTGAATGACCAAATGCATACCCAATACCTAACATGATATCCTTATTAATGGTTTCATCAATACCGACCGCGACTCCACGTGTGTGTCCTGAAAACTTATCCCCATTTTTAGATTTGTTATACAATCCGTATGCCCAAACACCACCAGATGTCAATTCAACATCACCACCGGCGCGTCCCATATCCATACGTTCAACCGTCAAATCATTAATCATGCTTTGCACACTCAGCGCAGCTGATTGTGCAACAGATTCAGATTCTGGGTTGATTGTTTTTGCGACTTCGTTTATCGCTGCCGCAGCCCCTGCGTCGCCTGATTGCGCCGCCGCAGTCAAGTCAGCGAACAACGCATCTGCATTTGCAATACCTGTTGATTTAACCCCGGATATCGCAGCAATTGTTTTTGCAGCACTGGAATCTAAACCTGCCTTTTCCAACCCGGCTGTTTGTTCCGCCACAGATTTACGTGTAAGTTTAACACTGCCATTTGCAGTCCCAAGTTCAAAATCATACAACGCGTTAGTAGCTGTAATTTCAAAAAACTGCTTTTCAATAGCATCTTCAGCACCAGCTAAACGATACTCTGCATCTGCAAGTCCGTTTTCTACAACCAGACCTGCAATGGTAACATTGTCCAAACCCGATATTGTTTTACCACTAATCGTAGCACTATCTTTTTGCAACCGTGCAACCAAATCTGTATCACCAGTAAAGTTAACGATTCCATTACCAGTAATACCACCATCCAGGGTTAAATTATCCGCAATACTAATAGTCCCAACGTTATAGATATCGTTTAACACACCATTGGCTTTGTTGTTACTGAAAACGTTATTTCCAGTTAATGCCAAAATACCTTCGTTGTAAATCGCACCACCTTTTTCTGTCGCAACATTACCCGTAAATGATGAGTTCTCAATAGTCATTGCAACTTTGTGTCCGGCAATATCTGTTATATGATTATAGATAGCACCACCATTATTTGCAGAATTTCCAGAAAATTCAGTATTTATAATACTTGCAGCAGACGGGTTTGAAACACTGCTCATAAAATAGTTATCTATAGCACCTCCATCGGTCGCAGCAGTATTTCCAATAAATTTTGAATCTGTTATATCAACTCTTGCACCTATATTACTTCCTGCCTGACTTGTACGAGTAGCGATTGCACCACCAAAGGTTGCAGAAGCATTACCTGAAAACACAGTATTATCAATTTTAGTAATTGATTGAGCACCCAAGAAAATTGCCCCACCACCATCATTATCATCATTAGTGGTATAATTGTTTGTAAACACAGTGTTGGAAATGTTTGCTGTTTCCATATTTGATAAGGCACCACCCTGCGCATCTGCAAAATTGCCGTCAAATTTTGAGTTTTGTAACGTTAAAGTATTAGTACCTTTTGTATTTAAGAACACATATATAGCACCACCTGCATCCGCTTGATTTAACTTAAATTCGGTATTATCAACCAACAAATTACCAATGCCAAGACCTAACGCACCACCCGCACCAAAATGCTGTGGATCGGTTATTATATTCCTATAAAGGGCTTTATTACCTTCAAAATACGAATTAAGTATTTTTGATTGATTACCTGTTTCTGACTTCATATAAAATGCACCTGATGCACTGTAATCATCAAACAAATTATTTGTGATAATAGTATTATCTATTGTGATGTCACCCCCATTAAAAATACCACCTGTATACCAATTACCATAATTATTTTGAACATACGAATCGGCAATCGTCATAATACCAGTATTATGAATTGCACCAGAATACGATGAATTATTATCAAATATAGATTTTGAAACATTTATAATACCATCATTATAAATAGCAGCACCATACGTTGCCGCGTTACCAGTAAATGATGAGTTGTTAATATACATGCTACCGACTTGTTTTTCCCCACCAACCAAATTGTCACCATCTTGACCGATATGGTTATAAATAGCACCACCGTTTTTCGCTTTATTCAATGTGAATGTTGAATTATCTATTGTGACGCCATCAGCATTTGCATCGCTATGATAAAAATAGTTATCAATTGCCCCACCATTTGTTGCGGCAACGTTGCGTTCAAAAACAGCATTTATGATATCTAACTTTGCAGCATGGTTATCCCCTTGGGCAAATGCTCTTGTTGATATAGCACCACCCCTTGAAGCAGATTCGTTTTCCTTAAAACTAGAATTGCTAACAGAATTGACAGTTGCATCAGCAACAGCCCCAAAGAACAGAGCACCACCACCATCACCTGTTGCAGAAGTTGCTTTATTCTTTTCAAAAACAACATTTTCTAAAGAGGCTTCTTTAAATATACCGACCGCACCAATTGCATCGGCTTCATTTTGCAAAAACTTGGTGTTCTTAATTGAAATCTTACTAGATGTGCCTGCGTATATTGCACCAGCAGAACCGTCGTATGTAGTATCAACAATCCCTTTAGCAGTATTTCCTTGGAAAATAGAATTCGTAATATTGGCTACTCCACTTATTTTTAAAGCACCACCCAAATGATATTCATTTGCAGTACTACATACACC